>JBBTSQ010000046.1:0-12461 GCA_038078755.1 Patescibacteria group bacterium | reverse complement strand
CCCCCCCCCCCCGCTTTCCCTTTTGTGCTTGCACTAAACACGCTATACTATCCGTATGAATATTCTCGTTGGCACTGTCCTTTTTATCTTCGGTACGATTGTCGGCAGTTTTTTAAATGTGGTGATTTTGCGTTTCAACAGTGGTCGAGGGGTCACTGGTCGATCCGGTTGTTTGTCTTGTGGCAAGCGTCTGTCTTGGCACGAGCTGATTCCGATCGTGAGCTTCGTGGCGCTTCGGGGCAAGTGTCGTGGATGCAGGACACCGCTCTCGGTGCAGTACCCTTTGGTTGAATTGGCCACGGGAATTTTGTTTACCTTTGCGGGATTAATGCTGATTGAAAATGCGCTGATCCTTGATGGCAAGATGGCGCTCTCACTCGGATTACTTTTTGCTATCATCTCTGTACTTGTGGTTATTTTTGTCTACGATCTCCGACATAAAATCATCCCCGACCTATTTGCGTACGCATTCTTTCTCCTTGCGCTTGGCTACTCTGCGCTTTCGGCAGGAGAGGGTTTGGGATGGACCACTCTTTTTTCTCGACTGATTTCGGCGGTCCTGATCTCCCTACCATTCGCTTTCATTTTTTATGTTTCGAGAGGGCGCGCAATGGGTTTGGGTGATGCTAAGCTGGCGCTCGGCATCGGCGCCCTTCTTGGGACTTCCTTGGGATTTACCGCAGTGATTTTTGGCTTCTGGGTCGGGGCGATAGTCAGTCTGTGTTTGATGGTGGTACAACGTCTCACACACACATCCGCCCGCGGACGATTGACCTTCAAAAGCGAAGTACCATTTGGACCATTTTTAATCATTGGTATCGGGATTGTATTCTTTACAGGGATCAATCTATTTGATTTCCAATCAGTGTTGGCAATAAGTGTAGTATCTTTCTAACCCTTATGTCTTTTTTTTCACAAAAGTCAGTTTTGAAAAGACGAGCGATGCCAAAATCTACTACCGGGTTTACCTTGGTTGAGCTAATGGTCGTGGTTGCCATCTTTGCTATTCTCACCACTATCATTTTGTACAAAAATTCAGACTTCAATAACAGCTTCTTGCTCACCGATGCGGCGTATGATGTGGCACTGACTGTTCGAGAGGCGCAAGTGTACGGTATTAATGTCAAAAGCACCGGCAAGGGCGCCGCCAATCAGTATTTCAACAGCGGTTATGGTATTTATCTTGATACTACAGGTACATATCCAAACACATTGGTCTTTTTTGCCGATGCGTTTACTTCGCCAAGTGTATCAGCTGGAAATTATACCTATGATGGTCAGTCTGAATTTATCACTGCGTTTGCTTTGAATCGCGGGTATACCATTTCTCAATTTTGCGCAAAGCCAAGTATCGGCCAAGAGCGATGCAGTACCACTCCCGATGCACCGCTTAATCGTTTAGCGATCGTCTTTGTTCGTCCAAATCCAGATGCAAAAATTACTGACAGTGGCGGGGGGACAGAATATAGTAGTGCTACAATTACCATTACCTCGCCTGATGGCACCAAATCAAAGACGGTACGGATAACTACTGCCGGTCAAATCTCAATCAACTAGTATGTTTTTATTTCTGAAAAAAACACGAAAGCATCCCTACGCATCTTCTCGTGGCTTTACCTTGCTTGAAATGATTGTGTCGATTTTTATCTTTAGCATTGTGGTGACCATCGCCTCTGGCGCGATGCTGTCGATGATCAACGCCAATCGCAAAGCTTTGGCGCTCAAGACCGTGATGAACAATGTCAATTTGGCACTCGACAGTATGTCGCGTGATATTCGGTTTGGCACGGGCTACAGCGAGGTGTCGGGGAGCGGTATTTCGAGTGACTATTGTCCGCAAGCCCCGCAGTCGTGTGTGGGACTTCAGGTAAACAAAGGCATCGGTACTACCCAGTATTTTTTGTCAAAGACTGGGACATTGGTCAGGAAGAGAAGCAGTGAAGTGTCGACAGCTCCTCATGGGCAGGAGCTCACCGCATCTGGCGCGACTATCCAGTCACTTTCGTTTTCAATTGATGGCACTAAAGTGCAAGTACTGCTTTCTGGCTACGCAGGCAGAGATCCGAACGATTCTCAAAACCGATTTGATATTCAGACCACGATGACCCAGCGTAATTTATAATCGTATGTCGTTTATTTTTGCAACCAATACCTCGACACGAGCATTCACCATCATCGAAAGTCTGGTAGCTATTTCGATTCTACTGGCCGCTATTGCCGGACCCCTGACGCTTGCCAACAACTCGCTTTCTGGAGCGGTGTCTTCGAAAGAGCAATTGGCAGCGGCGTATCTGGGGCAAGATTTACTTGAATATCTGCGGTGGGTTCGTGACACACATGGGTTTACTGACTTCTTGGCAGAAGTGGGTACCCTTTGTTCTGCCGAAGATCCGTGCGCGGTGGATACGACCAAAGATACTTTTACTGGTCCGACCGGATCTGACAGCGCGCTCAAGGGCTCGTGTGTTAATCCATCGGTCTGCGCGCTTCACTATGATAGGAAAACCTTTCAATATCTTCACACATCATCTTTAGATACAAAAGTCACCCCTTTTTCTCGAAAACTCAGCATTGTTCGCAATCCAGATTTTTTAAATGAAGTCACTGCAACGGTTGTGGTCAGTTGGAGGTCTCCATCAGGGGTGCGATCGGTGACACTGAAAGAAAATTTTATGAATTGGAAATAATATGCCCCATTCTTTTTCACAAAAACATACTGGCTTCGCACTCTTGTTTACCGTACTGGTGGTGTCGGTGCTCCTTGCCATCAGTTTGTCGATTTCAAATATCGCGCTCCGCGAACTGATCTTGTCTTCCGCCACGCGCAATTCTCATGCCGCCTTTTATGCCGCTGATACGGCGCTTGAGTGCGCGCTCTATGCTGATATCAAGGCAAATGCGCTTCCGATGGCAGATGGGAGTATTGCTCTTGCTTCGCCGTTTCCAGCCTGTGCGGTGAATGATACTACTGTCGCAAACAGCGCCACAAAAAAATATTTTAAAAATCCAGATACCAGCTCGTACTGTTTTTCATTTGTTGTCGATAAAACTCCTATCGGTGGCGTGGCGCGAACACTGATTGAGGCGCGGGGGTACAACACCTGCGATGCCAATAATTTTCGTCGAGTGGAAAGGGGGATTCGGATAGGGTACTAGGAAAAACTAACAACACACAACTGACAACTCACCATCAGAAAGGATAAGAAAAGAGAAAGCCCCCAATCATTTCGATTTTCGGGGAATGCGTTTAAATGCTCACTGGTTTCCCGAGGAAACCAGTGAGCCGTTAGTTTTGTAGCGTGGCTTATTTGAGCCATATTTTAAAGGCTCAACCCAAACCAGTGAGCCGTTGTCTTGAAAAATCCATCAATAGAGCGGTATTTTTGCTAAAAAGCAAAAATACCGCTCTACGTAGCCTTTCTCTTAATCCTTAAATTACTTGACAAATAAAACTGATGGGTGTATAATTGCAAGCAGATTAGTACTGTGCGCTATTAATCTGTCTAGTATCGTCAGTCACTTTCGGTATGATGCCGAGAGAGACAGGGGCCAGAAGCCCTACGACTAGAAAATAGTTGCGCATCGAAAGAACATTGAAAATGAAAAGTCCACAGTTGGTTGCGGGCGCTAGCGCCCCGTTTAACTTCAGCTACTACACCGCCGTCGAGGCCATCCGCAAAGGATGGCTGCCGAGGGAGCTGGCGGAGGGATACGAAAAGATGAGCAAGATCAATCCGCTGGCGTGGTGGTTACCAATCGTAAAGATTGATCAAGCAAGGCTCCTCGGGTATGTCTTTCTTCTGACAGCCCTCATATTCCCTTGCTTCATTCAGATGGTCAATGGCAATTATGTCGTTGAGTGGAGCTGGAATGCTTGGAGAGTGTTTGCGTTAATAGGAGTTCCGGTAGGAATGACTGCCATTCTTGCCTCTCTCTGGTCTGACATCTATGAGAAATCAGGGTGTGTGCCATGGGACTTCGAAAGTCACGTGTCAACACTGGTCACTCACTGTTTCCCCGGGGTCTCACCATTGGACATGAGTCGCAGTTGCGGCCATTTACGGTTTAAGAAAACGGTCATCGAGAGGATCACCGTATTGGCGGAAGAGGTGATTATCAGCGAGCTCCTTCTTGGACCGCTCGCTGCTAGGACAGTTGGCAAAAAGCAGACTCTCGAGGAGGTGATTGAGAGTGCCTACCAATTAGGGTTGGTTGGCTCGCTCAACCACGAGCCGTTCTTTAGGGCGGCGGAGCCAAAGGTGGCTCACTTGCGCAAGTTGGTTGGGACAAACCCTGCCAGTCGGAAAAAGGCGGTAGCCACTGCTGTCTTGGTGAAGGAATAATCACCAGCCTCCCGCAATCAGTTTCAATGTTTTCGGTTCTTACATAAACCGTCCCCCGCACTTACACTGCGGGTTTTCTTTTGAGTATTATTGCCAATAAATTTTACTATTCTCCTATTCGTACGAATAAGCGAATAGTGTAGTAGGTCTTGCCAGCACATAGATTTGCCGAAGCCAGAGAGATTTCTTTTCCTGTCTGGCGTCTGTGTTCTGTCATCTGTTTTTCTATACTTCCTCTTCATACTTTCTACGATATACCCCCACACCTAATGGGTTTGAATAAATTAGGTGTGGGGGTATACTTCCCCTATGTCCGCTCCAGATTCAGTCAAAAAACGCGTCGAAAAACTCCGCCTCACGATTGAAAAACATCGGTACAATTATCACGTGCTCGACAAGCAGGATATTTCGGATGCCGCGCTTGATTCACTGAAAGATGAGCTCAAAAAATTGGAAGGGGAATATCCGGAACTCATCACCCACGACTCACCGACCCAGCGAGTGGCTGGCAAGGCAAAGGATGAACTTACCAAATTCACCCACACGGTGCCACAGTGGTCGCTCGACGATGCTTTTACCGAACAAGATATTATTAATTTTGATGCCAAAGTAAAACGATTTTTGAAACTGCCAGAAGACAAAGCTGTCGAGTATGTGTGTGAGTTAAAAATCGATGGACTAAAAATCGTGCTCTATTATGAACAAGGGAGACTTACCCGTGGGGTAACCCGAGGTGATGGCGTGGTGGGAGAAGATGTGACACACAATGTACGTACCATTGAGTCGGTGCCACTGTCTTTGTCACAGCCGATCGATATTGTGGTCGAAGGCGAGGTGTGGATGCACAAAAAACAATTTGAGAAATTAAATGCCGAACGAAAAAAAGCCGGTGAGCCATTATTTGCTAATCCGCGAAATATCGCCGCAGGCTCTATCCGCCAACTTGACCCCGCTATTGCCGCATCAAGAAAGCTCGATACCTTTCTCTATGATATTGATGCATCGACTGCCACTATTCCTGATACTCAATATGCTGAATTAACACTGCTCAAAACTTTCGGCTTTAAGGTCAATCCTCACTTCGCTCGGTGCGCGCGTATTTCTGAAGTGATTGCCTACTGGAAAGAATGGCACCTGCCTGCCGGCAGGCAGGGAAATAAAGTCCAGAAGCAAGACTATTTGATAGATGGGGTGGTGGTGAAGGTGAATGATCGCGTGCTACAAGAACGCTTGGGCTACACGGGCAAGTCGCCCCGCTTTGCCATCGCTTTTAAATTTCCTGCCGAGCAAGTGACGACGGTGGTAGAAGATATTGTGCTTCAGGTGGGACGGACAGGAGTCGTCACGCCGGTCGCGCATTTGCGACCAGTCTTGGTTGCCGGCTCGACCGTGTCTCGCGCCACACTTCACAATGAAGACGAAATCAAACGGCTCGATGTGCGGATTGGTGATACGGTCATTTTGCAAAAGGCGGGAGATGTCATTCCGGATATCGTGCAGGTGTTGACTGACTTGCGCACCGGCACAGAAAAGCCCTATGTCTTTCCGAAAATCGTCTCAGGATGTGGGGGCGACGGCGCTATCGAGCGGATCCCCGGACAAGTGGCATATCGGTGTGTCTCAAGCGATTCTTTTGCTCAGCTCAAGCGCAAATTTTATTATTTTGTATCAAAAAAAGCCTTTGATATTGATGGACTCGGCCCCAAAATCATTGACGCACTTCTTGATGCTGGTCTCATCGGCGCATTTGACGATATTTTTTCTTTGAAACGCGGAGATTTACTCGCTCTGCCTCGCTTTGCCGAAACATCGGTGGACAATTTGCTCGCCTCGATTGAAAAAGCCAAGACAGTCTCTTTGGCGAGGCTCTTGGTATCGCTTTCGATTATGCATGTTGGAGAAGAGACCGCGTCTGATATTGCCGAGCATTTCGGCACGATTGAAAAGGTGCGAAAAGCAACCGTTGAAGATATTGAAGCGATTTCCGGAGTGGGGCCGATTGTCGCGCAGTCTCTCTATGCGTGGTGTCATAACAAAGAGTCTCAAAAATTGCTCAACCGACTGCTTCGAGAAGTGACCGTTTTGCCAGTCCGCAAACGTTCGTCTCAAAAATTAGCTTTGTCAGGGAAAGTATTTGTGTTGACGGGCACTCTTTCACAATTGAGCCGAGACGAGGCAAAGCAGAAAATAAAGATGTTGGGAGGATCGGTTGCGGGTTCGGTATCAAACAATACTTCATATGTGGTGGCAGGGGAGAATCCGGGATCGAAATTAACTGACGCCAATCGTCTCACGGTGCCCGTCTTGTCTGAAGCGGAATTTTTGAAAATGTTGGGGTAAGAGCCTATCTTCAATCTAATGCCTCGCTATCTTCATAGTGCACGGTTAGATTGGAGATAGGCTCTTAGGGCAAAAGATAAAAAGCTGTGCTATAGTACTTTTACCATGATTAGTAAGACTGAAATTGAAAAGTTGGCCTCGCTCGCGCGTATTGATGTAACTTCGGCCGAAAAAGATAGTTTTACCAAGCAAATTGATGCTATTTTGGGCTATGTCGATCAGCTCAAGCAGGTGGTGATTGCGCCTATTTCCGATACGGCGTCGACCGCAGTTAATGTCTTTCGAGAAGATGTCGGAGCCCACTCATCTCTTGAACACACCGATGCGCTATTGTCCGAAGCTCCCGATCGAGAAGGTCAGTATGTGAAAGTCCAGAAAATAATCGCCTAACTATGATTGATCTTTCATCGTTAACTATTGAAAAGGCTCACAAAGATTTGCTGTCGGGCACGTATTCCGCAGTCGATCTCGCACAGGCGTATCTCACGCGAATTGAGAAATTAAATCCCGAACTCAACGTCTATCTTGAGGTGTTTTCTGATGTCATCGCCCAAGCGGAAGTCGCTGATCGGCGGCTCAAGGCAAAAAAAGAAGTGACCATGCTCACTGGGATCCCGTTTGCTATCAAAGACAACATTTTGATCAAGGGCCGAAAGGTGGGTGCGGCGTCAAAAATTCTCGAAGGCTACACGGCCACCTACGATGCGACGGTAATCAAAAAATTAAAAGATGCCGGCGTGATATTTTTAGGGCGGGTAAATATGGATGAGTTTGCGATGGGTGGTTCGACTGAAAATTCTGCTTATGGAGTCACTCGAAATCCGCACGATACTACTCGAGTGCCCGGAGGCACTTCGGGTGGCTCGGCGGCGGCGGTTGCGGCAGATTTATGTCTCGCGGCACTCGGATCGGATACCGGTGGCTCGATTCGTCAGCCGGCATCTTTTTGTGGAGTGGTGGGACTCAAGCCAACTTATGGCAGTGTGTCTCGATCGGGTTTGATTGCTGCCGTCTCTTCGCTCGACGTGATCGGGCCAATTACCAAGACAGTGTCCGATGCCGAAACGGTCTATCGAGTGATTCAAGGCAAAGACCCTCTCGATAGCACATCGATTGATACGGAAGTGAAGACTCCTGTGAAGACGCTCAAAATCGGCGTGCCAAAAGAATTTCTCTCTGGTGGCGGTATTGATCCCGCAGTTCTCAATGCTTTCAATGCCGGAGTAGAAACATTCAAAGCACTCGGACACACTATTGTTGATGTTTCTTTACCTTCGCTTGCCTATGCGCTCCCAACATATTACGTAGTCAATTTTGCCGAAGTGTCTTCAAATTTGGCGCGCTTTGACGGAGTACGGTTTGGTCTACGAAAAGAAGGGAAGACGGTTTTGGATGAGTATGTAAAGACTCGGGCAGAAGGATTTGGTGCAGAAGCTCGTCGGCGCATTATGCTCGGCACGTATGTTTTGTCCTCAGGATATTATGATGCGTACTATCATCGAGCCTGCCAAGTTCGCGATCAGATTCGAGCAGATTTTAAAAAAGTCTTCGATACAGTGGATGTGGTACTTACCCCGACTGCGCCCACACCCGCCTTCAAGATCGGTGAAAAAAGCAGTAATCCGCTCGAAATGTATCTTGCCGATATCTTTACGGTACCGATCAATCTGGCGGGCGTGCCGGCGATCTCCATTCCTTCCGGAGAAGTGGTTGTTGATGGGAAAAAGTTGCCAATCGGTGTACAATTAGTTGCGACACACGGCGGGGAAGGCACACTGCTCTCTGCCGCGAAAATCTTAGGCAAGTAATCTATGGACAATCAAACCGTTTTTATTAATCTCGAGTACTTTTTTAAACTACTGATCGACTGGATTCGAAAAATCCACCTCGAGGATATTATTGCGTGGATTATTCGGGTACTAAATGCTCTCGGGCCGTTTATCAAGTTTCTCTCATTTGTACTGTTTTGTTTGGCGGTCTACTATTTTCTTGAGCGTCGGAAAATAGACAAGAAGGAAGAAAAGCAATTGGCAAAAATGGTACGAGAGGCAAGCAAGGTCAGGACTGATGCTCCCAAGAATCAAAAATGGGAAAAGGTGCTTGAACACATCAATTCTGATAATCCAAACGATTGGAAGGCGGCGATTGTCGAGGCCGATATTATGCTTGATGAGCTTTTGACGGTACTCAATTATCACGGTGACAGCATCGGGGACAAACTCAAAGCGGTTGAACCGAGTGATTTTGATACTCTGCAATCGGCGTGGGAGGCGCACAAAGTGCGTAATCAGATTGCGCACGAGGGGAGCGAGTTTCTTCTGACTGAACGGGAGGCGAAGCGGACGATTTCTTTCTACAAAGCCGTCTTCGAAGAATTCGAATTCATCTAAGCAGAGACTAGAATTCAGATGTAAGAATTAAGAAGTAGAGAGGGGGTCGCGAAGCGACCCCCGCTAGGCTGGTTGTCAGTTGTAAGTTGTCTGTTGTTAGTTATTCTGATGTTGCTTTTTCTGTTGAATGCGGTACAATTGAGACTCCTTAGTTTAGGGCTAAAACAATTTCTTTTTCAAAAGAAATTGTTCGCCCGAACATTTTGTACTCAAAATGTTTAAGGGAACATAGCGGGGTAGAGCAGTGGTAGCTCGTCAGGCTCATAACCTGAAGGTCGTTGGTTCAAATCCAACCCCCGCAACACGAACGAAGTGAGTGAAGACGGGGGTTGGATTTAGGATGGGGTCGGGAAACCTGTGGTTTCCCGTGGAGGAAGGTGAGAAATCATGTTTTGATTTCGCAAGACCTTGAGCATTTTGTACTCAAAAAGCGAAAGGTGTACCGCTTCTGTAAGAAGGGGGAAAACCGTGGGTTTCCCAGGAATCCGAACCCCCGCAACAAGGCATCTGTGGACGAGGTTTCTAAAGCGCAGGCAAGTCCGCGAAGCCGAGCAGTGAAATTCCAACCCCCGCCTTTTCTTAATTTGTCTTTCTCCCCAAACCATAGTATATTTAGCCACGTTTCTCTATGTCGGGGTAGCTCAGTTGGTAGAGCACAGGACTCATAAGCCTGGGGTCGTGGGTTCGATCCCCACCCCCGACACATGTAAATCGCCTTACGGCGATTTCGTTTTTGTGTCGGGGAGTCCCAATGGGTATTGGGACGTGTGGGGATCGAAGCCCGATTGAGCTTTTTCTGGAAACGAAGTGCGTCAGAAAAACCAATCGGGATACTGTCCTCATAGAGGAAGATACCCCCGCCCCCGACACAAATTAAACGAAGTGAAATTCTATACCCCAAAAGACTCTTTTTGTTTGTGTATAGGTGGTTACTATAATGTCCTGTCACATGGTATGCTATATGTGTGAGTGTGTAGCTATTGCATGCCAATATATAAGAAAATTAATAAAGATTTTTTCAAGAAATGGAGTCATGAGATGGCTTATGTGCTTGGATTTTTTGCTGCGGACGGATATATTACGGTCAATAGGCGGGGAGGGCAATTTTGGAGTATTCAAATTACTGACAAAAAGTTGCTTGAAAGTATCAAAAAGGCAGTTGGTTCTGAACACAAGATTACCATAGGGATACGGTCGGGTAATGCTAGTACGAGCTACCGTCTGCAAATCGGTAGTATTGAAATGTGTGCTGATTTGCGCCGTTTGGGTATGCGAGAGAGAAAAACAAAAAGTCTAGTCGTACCCAATGTACCTTCAGAATACTTTTCTGATTTTGTTCGCGGATATTTTGATGGCGATGGGGGTGTCTGGATGGGATATGTGCACAAAGAGAGAATTACGAGCCTATTGGTGATACGGAGTGTATTTACTTCGTGCTCGGATGAGTTTTTGCGCGTGATGCGTCAACGGCTCGAAGTTATGGGTATCAATGGAGGTGTTCTTCGTCGAGAAAAGGGGAATTACTCTCGTCTGACCTATAGTATCCATGGGGCTTTGAAATTATATGATTTTATGTATAATAGGCTGGGTACATCAAAGTTATTCCTAATAAGGAAGAAGGATGTATTTGAGAGGTATATTTGCGGTCGTAGCTCAACTGGTTAGAGCGCGTCCCTGTAGATTACTGCAGCTTCCTCGTGAAAGCGAGGTTGAAACTCTTTGGGATATCGGTGAAGGCTAAGTTTGTCAAATTGATAAATATGCGAATACCGAGGGAACCCTTCCATAATTTTACTTATGTAACAAATGAGTAAAGAGAAGGGGCGCCGTAGAGACTAGATACCAAAGCATCTAAAAGTGAAAACTTATGATGAAGATATAGTCCACGCCTTTATGAAAATATTGGATAAGTGCACGGACGAGGTTGCCGGTTCAAGTCCGGTCGATCGCGCAAAAAGAAAAAGCTCCGAAAGGAGCTTTTTCTGTGTGCGAGAGACAAAATGCGTAGCATTTTAAGGACTTGAACGTCGGAGCAATGTTTTGACAGTAGTCAAAACGCGAGACGGTGCCCAGACCAAAATTTTTGACGAAAAATTTTGAGTCGCGGGAAAGATTCCGGTCGATCGCGCAAATTCAAAAAATCCCTCGAACTATCGAGGGATTTTTTGATGGGGAACTGATATACTTTTATCATGTTAGAAGCCAGAACATTTGTATCAGGTATAGACAACGCCAGAAAGACTCTTCAGGATAGGGGAGCAATTTTGAAAGGCGAATATCGATGTAAGGACATTATCTTTTCCCCGCTAGATTCAACTAAAAGTTTAGCGGACGAGTTTTTAAGATTAAGAATAAATGTAAAAAATATCTGGGACGAAAAAGATGTGATAGTAGTAATAAAACAAACCAAGAAAAAGGGTATAGGAAAAGATTCGCTAATTCCTCTAAGGAAAGAGTTTGATTCAGAGCTAGAGGCTAGAAAATTTATTGACCAAAATTTACAAAATCACTTTCAGTACGACTTTGAGTTTACACGTACTGGTTGGCAGTATGATCTGGGAGAAAATCAGGTAGATTTAGAAAGAGTTGAAGATATTCCGAGTTGTTACACAATCGAAGTTAAATCATCAACAGAAAGAGAATTGAAGAAATTAGTAGATTTGCTGAGTATTACCTCGCTTATTAAGGGGTCGTCTGTTGTTGAAATGAAAAGATTAGTGTCTAAGTTCTAAAAATCTGTTTACAATGTTGACCATCAACAACAAACCCATTCAACTCATTGCCGAGGTGAAGACGGAATCACCGTTCGGCTATCGATCGTCAAAAACGTGGGACGAATTATTTGCGTTGGCTGAGGCGGCGGGGGATATGATCTCGATTCATACTGATACGCGGTGGGGAGGTTCGTTTGAACTTTTGAAAAAGGCGCGGACACTCACGACCAAGCCGATTTTGGCAAAAGGCATTCACGCGACAGATGATTTGATCGAACTGGCTATCAAAAGTGGGGCTGACTATGTGCTGGTAGTCGGGAGGATTCCACGTGTGCATTTGGAAAAATGCCTAATTGAGCCGAATACGCTGGTCGAGCTTGTCACGATTCCAACAGATATGAAAGTGGTCTGGAACAGTCGAGACTTGTCGACTGGCGGTCTTAAAGTCGAGACGTTCGCGCAGGCGCGAAAGCTCTTCTCCGGCTGGCTCTGTCAGGCGAGCAACATACACAATCAGGCTGATGTTGATCCTCGCGCAGATGCCGTATTGGTGGGTACACATTTGTCTGAATTCCTAAAAGGCTAAGCCTCCGGCTTAGCCTTTTAGGTGGCTCTGTTGAGCCGTTTAAAAATGCCCCCAAAAGTGGGTTTTTGAGCAATTTCGGCCGTTCGGG
>JBBTSQ010000045.1:0-3003 GCA_038078755.1 Patescibacteria group bacterium | reverse complement strand
TGTACGTAAACTTTTTTGCAGAAATTTTTGCCAACCTCAAAAAGACAGTGGTTGAAAAAAAACGCCTTGAGGGAGATCTGGTGACCACCATCGAACCGACCGTCCAAAGCTTTATCGAAAAAAAGATCGACCAGATACAAAATCAGTGGAGATCGAAAAAAGTCGGGGCAATCGTGATGAATCCAAAAAATGGTGCGATATACGCTCTAGCCGTAACCCCAACCTTTGATCCAAACAAGTTCAAGTACGAAAAAAACGTCGCCGTATTCTCAAACCCAATCGTTGAGGATGTCTATGAAATGGGATCAATCATTAAACCCCTCACTATGGCGGCAGGGCTAGACGCCAAGGTCATCACCCCCAAGACCACCTATGAAGATACTGGCTTTATCGAACTTGATGGAAAAAAAATATCGAATTACGATGGTAAAGCACGAGGCACCACATCAATGCAAGAAGTGTTAAATCAATCACTCAACCTCGGGGTCTCTTTTGTGGTAAAAAAATTAGGTAGAGATCGATTTGCTGAATATATGCGTAACTTCGGTCTCGGAGAACGCAGTGGCATTGATTTACCAAATGAATCAATCGGTTTAATCAAAAATCTCACCTCAAGACGAGATGTGGAATACGCCACCGCCTCTTTCGGACAGGGTATCGCCCTTTCTCCGGTGGCGACCGCTCGCGCGCTTTCCGCCCTTGGGAATGGTGGTTTTTTGATCACCCCCCACATCGTCAAACAAATTAAATACAAGATCGGGGTCACTGATGACGTAACGCCACCTGTGGGTAGGCAGGTCATAGCCACCAGCACTTCGGCTCAAATCACAGAAATGCTCGTGACTGTCGTCGACAAAGCGCTCCTTGGCGGCAAGATCAAGATGCCCCACTATTCTATCGCCGCCAAAACCGGTACCGCCCAGATTGCAAAGAGTGAAGGTGGGGGCTATGATGAGGGTAGATTCCTTCACTCATTCTTTGGTTATTTACCGGCTTCGGATCCGCAGTTTTTGGTCTTTATGTATCATCTGGAACCGCAGGGTGTGCAATACGCCTCACAGACTCTCACCGAACCATTTTCAGATATCGCGAAGTTTTTGATTAGCTATTACCAAGTACCTCCGGACAGATGATAGATTTTCTTAACGAGCAGAAGCGAGTATTTGAAAATCATCACCCAGCACCTTTCGGGAAAGGTGCTGGGTTGTGAAAAAATTCGCGAGACTCTTTTTTCTACAAATGAAATCTTTTCTTAAAAAAATCATAGTCACCATACTCACGTGGGAGGCAAAAATGATGCTGGTTCTGCATCATCCAAAAATCGTGGCGGTGACTGGCACGGTCGGCAAGACCACGACCAAAGATGCAATTTACAGTGTTTTAGAACCGCACGTCACGGTCCGTAAAAGCCAGAAAAGTTTTAACAGCGAGCTGGGGGTGCCACTTACTATCTTAGACCTGCCGAATGCGTGGGGAAGTCCTATAGGGTGGCTCGCCAATGTAGTACGGGGATTCTTTAGACTCGTATTTTCGAGAAATTATCCAGAGTGGCTGGTGCTTGAAATTGGTGCCGATCATCCCGGAGATATTACCGTACTGACCAAATGGGTGAAGCCTGATATTGCGGTAGTGACCAAATTGAGCAAAACGCCAGTCCATGTGGAATTCTTTCATTCAGTGGCGGAAGTGATTAATGAAAAAAAACAATTGGTGCACGCGGTCAAAGCGGGTGGAACAGTAATACTCAACTCTGACGATGAAGACGTGATGGCTTTTAAAGATGCCTGTTTGGGCAGATTGATTACCTTTGGCGCGATCGGGGATGCTGATATTCATTTTTCTCACGAACATATCGTCTATGACAGTGAGCTACCGGTCGGAATGAGCGCAAAGATTCATTATCAAGACAATGCCATACCGCTATCAGTAGCGGGGACACTCGGTACGCAGATGTGGTATCCGCTTCTCGCCGCACTCTCGGTGGGAGTGTCGCTTGGATTTAATTTGGTGGAGTTGACCCAGTCACTGTCTTCTTTTCGAGGGCCAAATGGCCGAATGCGTTTAATTCACGGTGTCAAAGGGTCGGTGATTATCGATGATACCTACAACGCCTCGCCGGTGGCGGTGTCGGCGGCACTAAAAACACTCACTTCTGTGGAAACGCGAGGCAGGAAGATTGCCGTGATTGCCGATATGCTTGAATTGGGAAAACATAGTGTAGATGCGCACAAAAAAATCGGCTTAGAGGTCGCAGTGGGTGTTGATCTATTTGTCTGTGTGGGTGAGCGAATGAAAGATGCCCTTCAAAGCGCGCTTAATGCGGGACTCTATGAAAACAAAGCGCTTCAATTTGATACAGCACCCGAAGCTGGAACATATTTGAAAGGCATACTGCAAACCGGAGATGTGATTTTGGTCAAAGGATCACAAGGAATGCGGATGGAAAAAACAGTATTCGAGCTGATGGAACATCCAGAGCAAGCACACGAGCTCTTGGTGAGGCAAGAGGATGAATGGAGGAGTCGCTAGTCCCTATTTAGATTTATTGCAAAATAATTCTCATGATTGACTTTCAAACCCGCTAAGTATACACTTGTCCGCAGTGAGATCTTTCGAGGAACAAATCAAACTGAGATTCCCCTTGAATTAAGGGGGAAAAGCCTAAACCGGTGGCTCGCTATAGCTTGCTACTGGGGTTGTGGGACCACAATACAGGGACCAACGCGATCTTTGCCAAAGGTGGCAGAGAAGACAATGGCCCTAGTGGTATCCCAAAGGTATGGAAGACAACCCTTGAGACGTTGGGGGTATGTGTCTGTACTATCAGTCTGAACTAACCGGGTATAAGTCTGCAAAGACGTGAATCCCAAACTGAGACAGATAAGGCTAAACCTCGAAACCTCACTCCGACCCAACCGCCACTTACCCTGGCGGTTGTTTTCTTGCTGAGCAATATAATGTTGGGTTGAATTCGGCCGTCCGCCGCGGCGGCCGGCCGAATGG
>JBBTSQ010000044.1:0-6103 GCA_038078755.1 Patescibacteria group bacterium | reverse complement strand
AATTCAGCGAGATCTACACCAGATGTCCTTGCGTTTCCACCCAGTACCGAGTTTAAAGTAACTTCGTAAGCACCGTAGCGGGTATTTTCGTAATTTCCGTCGTAAGTGACTCGTGTATAAAAATCAAATATCTCATCAAATTTTGTTGGATGGGGGTTTTGCAAGAATACTTTATTAGTAGTATCCCAGTCTTTTCCTAGTGCAAAATATAGACGATAATTTCCATCTGATATATCTTTTATTGTGTAGGTACTATTGGCTTTGATGTAAACGCTGAATATAGAACTACTGCCAACAACGAGTTTTGCTACAGCATCATTATTTGTTCCATTCTTTATATTCAATTCCCCATATCCTTGTAAGTATGAAGAATTCTTTTTAATTATTGTTCCCGTTGGTAGTGAGATGGGATCGTGAGCCGCTTTAGTCACCAAAGAAGCAGGCTTAATTTCGGCTGGTGCGGTATTTGTTTGAATAATTGGAGGAGTAACTACATTCTCAGAATAAGTTGATAAATAATAAATATATGCAGCGATAGCGATTATTGAGAGAAAAAGAATAGTATTGATTTTGTTGCTAAATACTTTTTTGAGATTCCTTGCCACCCAATTTTTACTATTTGATAAACTCAAAAATGGGCTCTGGTGGCAATTAGAACATTTTATATCTGTATATTTTTGTCGGTCTTTAGGAATATTTAACCTTTGTCCGCAGTTAGAACAAGTGGTGATTTCTTTTTCCATATATTTACCTCCCACATAAGAATAACTACTGTATGTTTGTTTGTTGGAACCCTGAGCAATTAAACTTATACCCCATATAAATCCACCAATCCAAATGATTGGAGAAGAGCTAAGAAATGCACTGAGACTGGCGAAAATAAGTACGATTACCCCACCTATTACAGCATTGTTTCTCATTATTTTAAAAGATAAAAGATTACAGTAAAGTAAGAGATAATAAATATAGAACCAATTCGCTTCTGGCGGAGGCGGTGAGATTCGAACTCACGGTCCCTTGCAGGACAGTCGTTTTCAAGACGACCGCACTAGACCAACTATGCGACGCCTCCGTATGATTATCTAATATACTCTATTTCAGATATTTTTCAACATTATTTTTTTAGCCAACTTTTTTCAAAGAAATGCTCTTCGTAATGACAGTTTGGGCAAATGAGCTCAAGATTGTCTAGTTTGTTATTTTTTCTGTTTCTATCTTTGTGATGAATTTGCAATATTTCGTATTTACTATAGGTACATCGACTACATATCGTACCTCTTTCTTTTAACAATACTAATTTCAGGCTTTTGAATAATTGTGCCTTATCTTTTGGACTACCTATTTTATATTTAATACCCTCCCTCGATTTATTCGCACAGCGCCTACTGCATGTCTTTTTATTTAATCCAGACAAGATAAGTTTTCCGCAAATCAAACAAGCCTTCTCCTTTCTATTGGAGATACCCCAGCATACTAAACTACAAAAGACTTTATTACCGCAGGCCTCTATCTGGCTCGGTCTACGATATATTTGTTTCTTACAAATAAGACAGGTGGTATTTGGTCTTCTTTTATATCGCTCAGGCACTCATCCAGTATACCACAGTAGGTATATTCTAACAATCGATTTGTGTTTCTTTGATGATTCGCTATGATGAACTCATGCGATATCTCGGTATTGATTTTGGGAGTAAGCGAATTGGGGTGGCGGTATCAGATGCACACGGGAGCATCGCTTTTCCGCATTCGGTGGTAGCGAACAGCAAAGACGCCATCCTAGAGATTGTGGCAATTGCAAAAAAGGAGGGAGTGGGGACGATTGTGGTGGGGGAATCGAAAGATTTTTCAGGGAAACCCAATGTCGTGATGGAAAAAATTACGCCCTTTACCCACGAGCTCGAAAAAGCTTCAGACCTGCCTGTTATTTTTGAACCAGAATTTTTGTCTTCTCAACAAGCCTCAACATTTCAGGGCGAGCACCAAAAACTAGATGCCTCGGCGGCAGCCATTATTCTCCAAGCGTATTTGGAAAGAAAGAAGCATGACCGCAGAAATTTTTAATTTCTAAGTCATAATTTCTAACTTGGATAATTAATCCCTCTATCTTTAAATTAGAAATTATAATTTAGGAATTAGTAATTTGGTTTTATAGATCCTTTATACTTTTTACATTATACATTATACTTCTGCCATGATTTCTTACGATGATTTTAAAAAGGTGGAGGTAAGGGCGGGCAGGATTTTGTCTGCTGAAAAAGTGGAGAAGGCTGATAAGTTGCTCAAATTAAGCGTGGATTTTGGGCTAAAACCTCTTGTTGTTTCTCAACAAGAGGTTCGCCCGAACATCAGTTCTGCTGATGTTTTAGGGTTGAAGGTGGTGATAGCGCCCCCGCAGGCGACATCTGCGGAGCCTGCTGGGGCGGAAGCCTCTTTGGTACCTACTTCTCCTATCCCTCAAGCTCCAATCGAAACTAAAGTACCCGACATTCGCCAAATCGTATCCGGTATCGCTGAATACTATCCTGATCCACGCGTTCTTGTTGGTATTACCTGTATGTTTGTGACCAATCTTGAACCTCGAGTCATCCGTGGACTTGAAAGCCAAGGAATGATTTTTGCGGTGGGTGGAGGTGATCAGCCTCTTGGTCTCTTGGTACCAAATGCATCAGTTGCTCTAGGTACACAGGCAAAATAACCAGCACTTTTTAAAATATATGCTTGATTTTTTAGACCCCGCTACTATCATAAAGACTCTCGGACTGCTCGGGGTCTTTGCTATTGTCTTTGCCGAGTCAGGTCTTTTCTTCGGCTTCTTTTTTCCGGGAGATTCTTTACTTTTTACTGCCGGTCTACTTGCGTCTCAAGGTTATTTTTCTATTGTATGGCTTTCTATCGGTTGTTTTATTTGCGCGGTAGCGGGGGACAGCGTTGGCTATGCCTTTGGTAAAAAGGTTGGTCCGAAAATCTTTACTCGCGAGGACTCCCTCTTTTTTCACAAAAAGCATGTTGCACGAGCCGAACAATTTTATACCACCTACGGTACCAAAGCGATTATCCTTGCGCGATTTGTACCAATTGTGCGGACCTTTGTACCAATTGTGGCTGGGGTAGGTTCGATGGACTACAAAAAGTTTATCACCAGCAACATTGTTGGTGGCGCATTGTGGGCGGTTACGCTTCCGCTACTTGGTTTTTGGTTAGGCACCAGTATTCCTTCGGCTGATCAATTTTTGTGGCCAATTATTGCCACCGTTATCGTCCTCTCGTTTCTGCCGATTGTGTGGGAGTATTTGAAAGCAAAAACAACTGACAATTGACAACTCACAATCAATCTTATCTCGGGTTCGGGCAGTATCTGATTGTCAGTTGTGAGTTGTAAGTTTTCTCATTTGATTTACCTTGGTATACTAATAGGGTATGCTCTCTCCAGCGCTTTCACAAACAGGGTTTCTTAAATTTTTCCCCGTACCGGATTTTCTCGCTATGGCATCGGTTGGACTCGATATCTCTGATCACGCGATACGATTTACAGAGATTGTCCGAGCGGGCAATTGTCTACGTGTTGGTCGGTATGCGGAGGTAAAGCTTCCCAAAGGGGTGGTGGTCGAAGGGTCGATTGCTGATCGACCAGCGTTTGTTTCGGTCCTTGCAACTCTCACGCGAGATCATTGTTTGAAATTTGCGCGCGTATCACTACCCGAAGAAAAAGCCTATTTGTTTCGGGTAAAAATTGTTCGAGTGCCAGAGGAAAATATTCATACCGCTATTGAAGCTACTCTTGAGGAAAATGTGCCATTTTCCGCGCAGGAGGTGATTTTTGACTACACGGTACCCAATCTCTACACCACCGATACCCACCTCGATGTGACCGTCTCTGTATTGCCAAAAGCGTTTGTTGAGAGCTATGCCAGTGCGATTGCCGAAGCGGGACTCACTGTTATAGATTTTGAACTTGAAGCAAACGCTATTGCCAAATCAGTAGTGCCGAGAGGCGATCCAAAGACTTTCTTGGTTGTTGATTTTGGACGATACAAGACCGTATTGTCGGTGGTCAGTCTTGGTGTGGTGCAGTTTACCTCAACATCAAATGTCGGTGGGGCATTGCTCACCTCGGTATTGCAAAAATATCTTAATTGCTCATTTGAAGAAGCTGAAAAAGCAAAGCTCGACAAAGATCTTGCTGAACATCGCGCCGATAGTGAGCTCTTTGAATCATTGCTCAACGCCCTGTCGGTATTGCGTGATGAAATTAATCGAGTGGTGACCTACTGGACTACCCGATCGGGTGCGCCAGATGCGCCGTCAAATGTCTCGGTCGATGCGATTTTGCTTTCTGGGAAAGACGCGCTGATTTCAGGGCTCGATCAATATTTTAGTCAGTCGCTCAAGATTCCGACCTCGGTTGCCAATGTCTGGGTCAATGTCTGCTCTTTTGAAACATACATTCCGCACATCGGATACCAAGAATCACTATCATATGCTCCTGCCATTGGGCTAGCACTGCCAGAGTCAGTTGGACATTTTTCATAACCACTATGTTTACACTACTTACCGAAGCAGATAGTCGCGTGGTTATCCGAGAATATCGAATGCGGGTGGCGGTGGTCGCGCTCCTATTTCTGATCATTGCGCTTCTGCTGGGATTGATTTTACTGATGCCCTCATTTGTATTGATTAGTGGTCGAGAAAAGCTCGCGACTGAAAAATTGGCAACCGTGCTTACCACTCAAGAGAAACTTTTGGCAGGTAATCCCGACGAAAATGCCCGAGAGACAAAAGAGATAATGCGTCTCTTGTCTACTCGATCAAAACAATCTTCTGTTTCGGAATTATTTGATCGGGTGAGCGCGCACCGATCCTCTGGGGTGCGGATCACCTCGCTGACCGCTTCGATTAATGAAAACAATATGCCTGCCATCGGTGTCTCTGGGGTGGCCAGCACTCGCCAGGCGTTGTCGGCTTTTGTCAAAACGCTCGAAGTCGACAAAGCGTTTACCGGAGTCTCTGTACCGGTATCTAACTTTGCCAAATCAACCAACCTCGAATTCACTCTCTCGCTCATCTATACACCACCCGCATTATGAAATCCACACTCACAACACGAACGCTTTTGAGTATCGTCGCGCTTCTCTCGGTGGCGCTTACGGGAGGGTATTATCTCTTGTTTCAAGAAATTCGCGAACGCGCCACACACACCTCTGATATGCACAATCAGATTGAAGAGGCGGTGGGACGAGAAGGGTACTTGCTGTCGCTCAAGACCACTTTGGCGGATGTTAAAAATGATGTGGCGTTTATTAATTCTCGAGTGATCGGCAAAGATGCGACCGTAACTTTTCTTGACCGAGTCGAGGGTATGGCAAAAATTGCTGGAGTAACACTCGCAACCGACGCGCTCGGGGTCGGAGCGGCTGGGGAAGGGGTGGATGGTTTCCTTGAGCAAATCGGAGTTAGTTTTTCTGCCGAAGGGTCATACTCGTCTCTGCGTCATTTTTTAAGTTTGCTTGAAAACGCCCCCTATAGTATTACCTTCTCGAACGTTTCGTTTGACCGTTCCTTAGGAAAAGATGGTGTGAAAGTGGTCTGGCACGGATCGTTTAAAATTACTGCATTACTTCGCAAATAATATGGAGATCAAATTACACACAGAAGGCCTCAATCGATATATTGGGAAATTAGGAAAGAATCCCGAAGCGGATTGGAAACTGCTTTTTGTCTGCTTTATTGCGCTTGCGGTGTCACTGCTCGCGTTTAGTGGAGTGATGCTCTATCGGATCAACGCTGGCGAAATCTTTTTGGCGGAGAAAAAAGATACGCAAGAGCTTCGCACTATCGACCGAGAGCGACTGAAAGAGTTGATTAGCGCATTCAAACTGTCTGATCGGCAATACCAGTTGCTCAAGGCAGACAGGCCGGTCTTGGTTGACCCTGGACTATAGAAAAGGTACTGTTTTGTCTGGCGCCGTCCTCAACAGATTCGGGACGGCGCCAGAGAGTCTTTTTCTGGTTGTTAGTTGTGAATTGTAGGTTGTCAGTTACATATACCCTCGTAGTTAAATGGATATAACTGCGGACTTCTAAGCCGTAATTCGTGGTTCGATTC
>JBBTSQ010000043.1:15447-24873 GCA_038078755.1 Patescibacteria group bacterium | reverse complement strand
AGAGCAGGGCGAGGAGCCGAGCGGGCAGGGTGTCGCTGTCTTCAGCGACGAGCGAGGCGAGCGGATTAGGAAAAAATCCCCGCTGGGGATTTTTTCCGCTACTCTGATTACTTGTTCGAGTGAACTCACATACCGATTATCACCGGTATCACAATCGGCTTCTTTGCCGTCTTTTCAAACAGGAATCGGCCGACCGCGTCTGATAAATTTGATTTTACGTAATCAAAGTTGATCGGGTTCATACCTATCGTCGAATCTTCGATACTCTTTTTGATCACCGCGCGAGTATGGTGTAGCAACTCCTGCGATTCTTTAAGATACACGAATCCGCGAGAGATAATATCTGGAGATTTTTTCAGTTTCCCCGTAGCCGCGTTGACACTCGCCACAATCACAAAGATGCCGTCTTGCGCGAGCGTCTGTCGATCGCGGATGACCACTTCTTGGACATCGCCGACCGAGAAACCATCTACCATCACAATATTTGATGGAGCTTTTTCTTTCAAGGTGACAATTTTCTCGCCCTTCTCGGTAATCTCAATCACGCTACCATTGTCGGGGATGATCACATGCGACTCTGGCGTGCCACGCATACGCTCGATCTCGGCATGTACCGTGAGCATATAGTGATATCCGTGGACAGGAACAAAAAATCGCGGATTAATCTTTTTGTGAATCCACATGGTTTCGTCGCGATTGGCATGCCCTGATGAATGCACGTCGGCAATTTTGTAGTGCAGGATTTTTGCGCCCTGACGCGAGAGGTTGTCTTTGAGCTTTTGAACAGCGCGCTCATTGCCGGGCACCACCGAAGAAGACAAGAGGACGGTGTCACGCTTGTTAATTTTGAAATATTTGTGCGTTTTGTTCGACATACGCATCAGCGCCGCGAATTCGTCTCCCTGCGCGCCGGTGGCAAGGGCAATGATCCGCTCGGGCGGATACTGTTCCATTTCTTCCGCTGAAACGATGGTGTCTTTTTTCAGCTTCAAAATACCGAGTTGTTTACTGATTTCAATGTTGGTCTTCATACTGCGACCCTCTACCACCACTTTCTTGCCATACTTTTCCGCGAATTCGATAATTTTAATAATACGTTCGAGGAGTGAGGCAAAAGTACCAATAATCAATCGGCCATGCGTGTCTTTGATAATCTGCTCAATATTCTTGTGTACCACTTTTTCAGGCAAGGAGAAGCCGGGGTTTTCGACGTTGGTCGAGTCTGCCATCAAGAGTAAGACTTTTTCGTTTTTGAATTTCTTGTCGAACTCTTCTTCTTCAGCTTCGGTGGGCACGCCATCAACGTGGTCGACTTTGAGGTCGCCAGTATGGACAATCGAACCGTACGGAGTCTCGATGATTACTCCCATAGCATCGGGGATCGTGTGCGTAACCGAAAAGAATTTCACCTTTAATTTACCGATTTTCAATGTATCATCTTTTTCAACAATACGAATATCGAGCGGTGGCAGATGGGGAAATTCTTCCTGACGCTTTTTAATCATTACCGTGGTCAAGTTGCGCGAATAGAGCGGGGGATTGCCGATGCGATCCATAATGTATGGGATGGCGCCGATGTGGTCGAGGTGTCCGTGAGTCACGATCAGCGCGCGAACCTTACCCTTTCGCTCTTCGAGGTATTTTGTGTTCGGCAAAATATAATCGATGCCGGGTGTACTGTCGTCTTTAAATTGAAAACCGGCATCAATCACAATGATGTCTTCACCGTATTCAATCACGGTCATATTCTTGCCGATCTCCTCGACACCACCGAGCGGAATGATCCGGATGTTGTCACCAATTGGTGGGATAACATCATGAGGTTTGCCCGCGCTGTGTCCGTGCGCACCACCAGATGCCGTATGCCCACGATGAATGTCTTCACTGGTATGGTGGCGTGCTCCACCTCTCGGTCCTCGGCCAAATTGTGGTCGTGGACGACTGTGAGAAAAACGCGAATGCGCTCCTCGGAGAGCCCCTCCTGATCGCGGTGCCGATGTGTGGTGCGATCCGGCTACAGATCGGTGAGCGGGAGTTTGCCCAGATGTATGCTGGTGCGCGGGGTGTTCAGTTCGTTGAGGTTTTGTAGTATCTGGTTCCATAAAATGATGTTTCCGGACAGTCTCCGGAGGGAGATGTATTAAGAATAATTAGGAATAAAGTTGCGGTGTGTTTAATGCGATATGTTACTGTCGTATGTTTTCGATAAGCTGTCGCCATGGGGCACCGATCGTCCGATTGCCTATTTTTTGTAGTGACTCCCAGACGCGGTCAGTGTCCGTATACCAATCTCTGATACCGAGGAATCGTTCTGCGGGGGTGGTGATCCTTCCGAGCGACACGCCACCGACTTTCGTATCAATGATGTAGATAAAATCTGGCGAGTAGAGGAAGATGGCGGGGATATCTTTTTTTATTTCATCTTCAAACTTGGTATATCGGATCAGTCGGTCGGTCGGGTTGTCGATGGTTCGAGCTTCGGAGAGCAGTTTATCAGCTTTGATGTTGGTATAGAGGGCGATATTTAATCCGGGGTCATTTCTTTGTGATGAGTGCCAGAAGGCAAAGAGGTCAATATCTCGTCCGACAATTTCTCCAAACAACAGGGCTTCATATTCTCGGGGACGAAGGACATTTTGGCTGAAATCGTTGGGATCAAAGAATTTGAGAGTGACATCGGCTCCAATCGATTGCCACATGGCCGCTAGGAGCTCGGCGGTGGCTTTCAGTTCGGGAACGCTCGGCACCGAGAGGGAAAATTGAAGCAGGTGTTTTTGTTTTTTAACGGTCTTCTCGTAGATACCATCCTTATTTTTCTTCCATCCCGCTTTTTCCAAAGATTGTTTCGCTTGGTCGATTGTCCACAAGGGGCTACTTGAGGCGGTGACGCTTGCGTCGACTTTCAAGCGAACATTGGGTGGCAAAGGACTATCGACAGGGGTAGCATATCCGCTAAATACTTTTTCAATGATAGCATCTCTGTCGATAATATTGTTGAGGGCGACACGGACCTCTTTATTTGCAAAGAGACCGGCGTTTTTGTTTTGATTGAAAAATACTGAAAAGATGCGAGGAAGCGGTACGTGCTTGATAGCAAGGGTGGTGTTGCTGACCGAAAGCGCGCGCGCTTCGGTGGGGGTAATGGCATTTACGGCATCAATATCTCCGGCTGAAAGGGCTGTAAGCAAGCTTTCTTCGTTGGCGTAAAAAGACAGAGTGAGCGTCTTGATATACGGCATACCAAGGGCATACGCGTCATAACTTTTGAGAGTGTAGGTGCGCGGCCGGCCAGATTGATCCCGAGAAATGGCATCGATACGGTAGGAACCCGAGCCGACAGGGAGAATGTTTAAATCACTAAAAATAAATTGTTCCGGATCGATGGGTTTCCAGAGATGGCTCGGTAAAATGCCGAGCGTGGTATTTTCTAAAAAGGCAGGGAACGGTTGGCGCAAGGAAAACACAATATCTCGATCAGATCGTTTCTCAACAGTGACTCCTTCCCAATTGGCGCGCTTCGGACTTTTGATCGCGGGATCTTTTGCTCGTTGGATAGTAAAGAGAATATCATCGGCGGTGATTGGGGTACCATCGTGAAATGTGATATCGGGTTTTAAGGTAAAGGTGTATTGCAATTTGTCTGCCGAAATAGTGTAGCTTTGAGCGAGGTCTGGGATCAGTGTGCCGTCGGGCTCATACGCGAGCAGTCCTGAATATACCAGAGCCGTCATATCACGATCGGCGGCGGAGAGCGCAAAAAGGGGATTGATAAAACGCGGATACCCGACAATACCTTCGGTAAATTCACCACCCGGCCGAGGGATGGGCACCATTATTTTACTGCTGGCATCCACAACAACCCCCACCAGTGACCAGAGAAGCGCGATAGAAAAGATCCAAAACAGGACTTGTTCGGTGGGTGAAAATGTATGAGTTACACGTCGAATTCTCGACAGAAAATGGACAGACATAGTTGTGTGGTAAGTACGATAAAAGAAAATGGGTTGGACAAATTATTTTGCCAACAAACTAGAGATGATGATGACGAATATGATATACCAAGTGAAGCACGGTGACTAGTGGATAACGCACAATCGATGTGGGGAACTGTGTGACGTATCCTTTGCACCACTACGATTTAGGCTTTGACTACGAGTGCAAGGAGAGCTGATAGAGCAAACAAGATAGCGAGAATAATAGTCGCGCTAAAGAATACTCGTTCAAGACCGCGTCGAGTGTGATGCACTGCTGAAAAATTGTCTCCAAATGCGCCACCTGCGCCACCGGTTGATTGTTGTAAGAGAATTACCACGATCAAAATCACCGAAAGGGCGATTTGTAGGTAGGGAAGGAGAGAAGTTACGGTAGTCATTGCGGAAAGAGTATAGCATTTCCCCTTGCGGGATGCAAGTGTGTGGGGAGATGGGAGGACAAGAGATAACAGAACACAGACAACAGACCAGAGCAGAAATTTCTCTGGCTTTGCCAGATCTCCTGCGGAGCGAGATAATTCATAAATTATAATTTCTAATGAAGAAAAGCCCCCGATTTTGTAGAGCAAAATCGGGGGAGGTTTGTCCCCATGCCTTTATACTTCATACCTCCCCAAATGGGTTGAGCCTTTAACCTAATTTTGACCAAAAAGCGCCGAAAGTCACTGTGTCAAAAACCGTGTAATAATTTCCCAAACGGCGTTGTGGTAGAGCCATGAAATGCCTGAACGGCTCACTCCCGCAAGCCGTGCGGGAGTGAGCCGTTCAGCACTTTTAAGGCTTGGTTGAGCCACGCCACAGGAAAAAGTGTAAAATACGCCTCTAGTTAGGCTTAAAATAATTACTCAAAAGTACTTGACTTTCTATATCATTGGGTGTATAATAGAAGATAGAAAGGTACAGGAGTGCGCTTCGGCGCTGTGACCAAAAGCTTTCGTTTTTGGACTTCTGAAAAATGTTCTATGAAAAAGTTGCATATCTTTTTTTGCTTTCTCACGATTGTCTTTATTGGATTCATCCTCTGCGCCGAGATCACTGATAATGAGTATTGGCTTTGGGGAGCAGTATTATTGATACTTCTCTTCAAACTCGAAGAGGATGAGGCGCTTCGATCACTCCTGTCATCATTCTTCTGGTGTCTGCTGATCATTGAATTGTTCGCGATCATCTTCCGAAGACCTCTTGAGATAGGAACTGGCTACCTCTGGTTTTTTATCATACTTTTTGCGCTCTACTGGTGTCAGGCAATCAAAGATACATTCCGGGTGTTTGGTTCAATGCCGAAAATGGACGTTCAGAAGCCATCCGCAGATTGACACATCTTCTCAACGTCGGCCACTCTCCCCAGGGTGGCTTTTTGTTTGCTTGAAAGAGATGGTATACTAAGTAGGATACAATTGAATGTAATCCGAGGCGCGAGCGAGGCTTGCGACCAAAACGTACAGAAGTACGTTGCGGGAGCAAACGAGCGAAGCAACAAAGGAGTGCGTCAATTTTATCCTACTTACTATGTTTTCTGATCCGCAAGTAATACTAGATAGTCTTGAACTTTCTCCTGAATCAATCGTGGCCGACTTCGGCGCCGGTTCCGGATTTTATTCAGTGGCGGCGGGCCGAGCGCTTGCATCTGGCAGTGGCAAGGTCTATTCGATTGATGTCCAGAAAGACTTGCTCGAGCGATTAAAGACGCTCGCCGAAAATCAAGGCGTTCGCAATATCGAAGTGATCTGGGGTGATGTTGAAGCGCAAAAAGGCAGTAAGCTCAAAGACGCCAGCGTCGATTGGGTGATCATTGCCAACCTCCTCTTTCAGGTTCCCGAAAAACAAGCGGTGGTGAATGAAGCAAAGCGTGTACTCAAAGCTCGGGGAAGAATGCTTGTGGTAGACTGGTCAGAATCCTTTGGGGGGACCGGACCTGCGCCGTCTGATGTGGTGACCGAGAGCGCGGTCAAAGTGCTTGCGGCGACCGCTTCATTGTCGTTTGAAAAAGAAATTCCCGCCGGCGAACACCATTTTGGACTTATTTTTAGAAAAGTATAATACCATCTATGTCGCTTACTCGATTTCAAATTATTTTGCTCGCGCTGTGTGTGATCTTTACCGTGGTTGGGGTGACGGTGTTTTCTCTGACTCGAAATACGTCACAATCACCTCGGGGCACTACCGTACTGTGGGGGACGCTTCCGAGCTCCGCGATGCAGAGCATTTTGAGTAGGGTTCGTATCGTCCAAGCGGAAGTTGACGTGACTTATGTAGAAAAAGATTCTGATACGTTTGACCAAGAATTTATCGAAGCGTTGGCATCTGGACGTGGACCAGACGCGGTCTTGATTGCTCAAGATTCTATCATCACATACGCCGACAAATTGGTGCCAATTCCTTTTGAAACTTTTTCCGAACGAGACTTTCGCGACACCTTTGTGTCCGAAGGAGAGTTGTTTTTGACCGCAAACGGAGCGCTGGGATTGCCGTTCACCATTGATCCGTTGGTGCTCTATTGGAATCGTGATTTGTTTGCCACGGCAGGCTTGGCGACACCGCCTCGGTTGTGGCAAGATTTTTTAATTATTACCCCCAAACTCACCGTACGAAAAGGTCTGGGAGATCCGGTTATTACCAAATCCGCTGTGGCTCTGGGTGAGTATCAAAACATTGAGAACGCCAAGGAAATTATTTCGGGGTTACTGCTCCAAGCGGGGACACCGATTGTAAAGATTAAAAATGGTCGCTATGAAAGCGCGCTGAAAGATGGTCTTCAGGGTTTTGTGCCTGCCGAGTCGGTGCTCCGGTTTTATACCCAATTTGCTGATCCCCAGAAATCAATGTATTCGTGGAACCGGTCATTTACTTCTGCGCGGCAAGAATTTTTGGCGGGGGATCTCGCTACCTACATCGGCTTTGCGAGCGAGCTCGCTCTCTTGCGCACCAAAAATCCTAATTTGAATTTTGATGTCGCACTCTTGCCCCAAACCTCTCTCGACGGTCTCAAGAGTACCTACGGAAACATCTACGCAGTAGCGCTCGTCCGAGGTAGCACCAATCCATCTGGTACGGTTGCCAATTTGTTTAGCCTCACTGCTCCACAGGCTGTTGTTGACGCTAGTGCGGTACTCAATTTACCTCCGGTTCGACGCGATGCTCTGTCAGTGCGACCGAGTGATCCATACAAGGCAGTATTCTACGATTCAGCTTTAGTGGCAAAAGGATGGCTCGATCCAAATCGTTTCCAGACGAACACCATTTTCAAAAATTTGATTGAATCGGTGTCGTCTGGTCGGCTACGATTGGCAGAAGCAATTTCGGAAGCGCATGATCAGCTAGACGCTACCTTAAAATAATATGAAAAATCGACAAAATCACCCGATTCTTTTTGCCGTAATCCGATCAGTATATTCTTTCGGTCTTTTTGTCACTATTTTTTCTTCTCTTGCCCTCTCTTTTGTCTTTGTGCTTCCAGTCTCTGCGGAGATCGGTAGTAGCGATCCCGCTCAAAGCAATTTCCAATTGGTGCCGTGCGATCCTACACGGGCTGATCAGCCGTGCAATTATCAGACATTCATCATTGGTATCCAGCGCATCATCAAGGCCTGCATCCTTTTTGCCGTACCGCTCGCGGCGGGAGTATTTGGGTGGTTCGGCTTTAAGATGATGACTGCTGGAGGGGATACCAAGGTCAGGGGAGAGGCGAAAGAAGCAATGTTTAAAGTGCTTAAGGGGATGCTTTTGATGCTCGCGGCGTGGTATATCGTCGATCTCGCGCTCGACGGCTTGCTCGATTCAACCTTTACCAGTGGTTTACAATAATAATATGAAATATATACGAGGTATCTTTTTTGGTGTGGTGATGAGTATGTTGTTTTTGGTCGCGACGGCCCCTAGTCTGGTGTGGGCTGAAACAACAGGCAATGCTGCGACCGAAACCACTCGTGGTGGTGGCTTGCCTAATCCACTGGGTCAGCAAAACGGCACCATTTATGATTTTGTAAAATCGGTTTTAGCCATTTTCCTTAAAATCGGGATCTTTGTGGCGGCAGTGGCGTTCATTTATTCAGGATTTCTATTTGTCACGGCTCAAGGTAATTCGGAAAAACGCACCGAAGCATCAAATGCCTTTTTTAACACCGTGCTGGGTACCGCCCTACTGCTCGGAGCGTGGGGATTGGCGCAGATTATCAAAGCCACGATCAATGGTATAGTAGGATGAGTGCTATTAATATAATGTAATGTCTATGCAACAAATAATTCGCATGATCAGTCGGTGGGGGAGCATTGTGGGCGGGACACTCGGTGTCTTTTTGGGATACGGGATTTCGGTGGCGCACGCCGCAGAAGATGTGGCCTCTCTGCCGGAGCGGATCAGGACATTTCCTGATTTGGTATCTTTCTCGCTCAACGTGATCAATGACATCATTGTGGTTATTCTTGCGCTTGGGGTGATGTGGGTGGTCTATCTCGCGTTTGTCTTGATCAAGGCCGAAGGAGAGAAGAAAGATGAGGCGCGAAATTCTATCCTCTATGGATTGGTGGGCATTTTCGTTATGGTGTCTGTCTGGGGATTGGTCAATATTCTCGTCAACACCTTTAATTTGGACGACAGCACTCGGCCAGTTGTGCCCACGTTGAGTGTATAAGACTCCTTTGGGGTATCCACAGGGGTGTATTGCGTGGAAGTTGGGTGTGGTATACTAGAAAGATAGTCATTAATTATTAGCAAGTAATCATTTTTATGAAGAAATTTGCAATTGCACTTTCGACTCTCGCTTTGCCAGCACTAGCTTTGGCACAGTATACGGTCAATAATTCGGGCGATTTGTATACAACAACACTCAATGTCATCAATCGAGTGGTCACTATTATTATCGCGTTGGCAGTAGTCTACACCATCTATGGCGCTTTCAAATATGCCTTTGGTGATGAAGAAAATAAGGCAAACTACAAAAATAATATCTTGTACGGTTTGATCGCCCTTTTTGTGATGGTGTCTATCTGGGGATTGGTCAATATCTTGACTGGTACATTCCAACTTCAGTCAAACACAGTTCCTACCACGCTTCCTGATGTCAGTAGCTTTGAGCGAAGCGCTATTTAATCTATGTCTTTGGTCAGCACAGTCTACGCCGCTATTAATGCCAATGCGGCTGATCCCTTGATATCGAAAGTATTGGAGTTTGTAGTCAATCCACTCATACAATTCTTGTTTGGTGTCGCTGTGCTCTATTTTCTCTGGGGGGTGTTTAAGTTCATCAAAGATTCCGAAGATACGACTGCTCGAAGTGAAGGACAACAACATATGCTCTGGGGAGTGGTGGGTATTGTCATTATGGTCAGCGCATACGGGTTGATAAACTTCATTCAGGCAACCATCGCTCCGATCGGGGCGTAGGTAAAAATAGAATTTAGATTTAAGAATCAAGATCAAAAAGAAAAGTGGGGG
>JBBTSQ010000043.1:13146-15437 GCA_038078755.1 Patescibacteria group bacterium | reverse complement strand
GCAGGCTTTGCCTGCGCCACTTTTCTTTTGAGTATCTTCGTTAGGCAAGACCTAACGAAAGCTTTATACATTTTACTTCATACTTTTAAAAGAAAACCCCGTGATCGCTTGCGCAACCACGGGGGCGTTTTCATCACTTCACACGAAGAACTACTTCTACCGGTCCGCTTTCGGCAGACCGAAAGGAGATCATCCATTCCGCGCCCACCCTTGTTTTCATATTGAGTGGGGTGAGCAGGACCGAATTGGTTTTTCTGTCTGGGTAAGCCCAGACATTTCCTCGGCGGACTATCTCGTAATCCACCTTAGAACCAAACTTCTCCCATACTGCTGCCTCGACCAATCGGTCTGGGTAGGCTGTCAGGTGAATCTCCGATTTGGGAGGAGGGGGGATTGCTCCCACCACCCCGCTATTTCCAGCGAATTTCATCTTGCTACACCCGTAGGCGAGAGCACAGATGAGGGCGATCGAGATGACGATTGTTAAAACCCTGCCACTCTTCATTTTCTGCCAGACACCCCCGCCTTGAGGGGGAGGGGTGTTAGGTGGATTTGTAGAGGGCTTCGCCTGCTGTTGTCTTTGACAACTTACGATCCCCCACAGAATCACCCCTATCCCGATGATGGTGATGATGATTGGAATGACAGCGCTCATACATTTCCTCCATTCGGGCTACCGCCCTTAAGAGCCGATGCGATCGCTCCTGCCGCACCCATAGCTCCACTATCTCCTCCAACCGCTAGGGTTGTAAGTGTCTTGGGTAGTGCACCAACAATTTTCACGGCAGTTTCTTGGGCGAGCACTGCGGATGGTTCGACACCCGTTGTGTTTGCGATTGCGTGAAGTCGGGCGCCTTCGCCTTCGCCACGCGTCTTTGCTGCTTGACGTTCAAAATCAGCTGCGGCAACATCAAGTGCTGCTGCATCACGTTTTGCTTCAGCGACTTTGACTGCATCAACTCGCTTCGCTTCCCCGAGGTGTTTGGCTTTTTCAGGTTGGGCAACGGCGGCCGCCATCTCTGCCAACTCGGTGTTGACTTTGTGTGGGAGGCCGATGTCTTTGAGCACAACTTGGACTCTAACACCCCAGTCGAACGCTTGAGTCACTGGTGCGGGTTGTCCAGGAGAGACTTGGGGGATGTCTATCAACGACATGACTCCATTGGTGAGATCTTTATTGAAATCACCGAGCTTATCAAGCACTTCTCGCGCTGTCTTCTTGGCAACCATCTCTTGAAGCACACTCACAATATAGTCGGCGAGCTGCGCTTTTGCCGCTTCGACACCGGGGGTTACCCGAAGAAAGTTCTTAGGGTCGTCGATGACGAATGTCGCTGTGAGTTGGGGCTCACAGGTGACAGAACGCATCGCTGGATCAGTGATTGTCTGGCCAGCACTACCCGCATCGCTTTTGAATGTTACCCGAACCATTTCACCGGTAGCGGGAACATCAAAACTTACGGTGGTCGTTGGAAGACGCACTACGTTTATGAAGGGTAGTGCGATGTAGGTCGGCCCTTCTTTTGCCACATAGAGCGGCTTGCCGAAGAAGAGCTTTACGCCGACTTCGTTGGGATTGATCTTTGTCCACGAAAGGGGGCTGATCATGTATCCCACGTAGAAGATGAGCCAGAGGGTGCTATATTTGATTTTCATTCCTCCGACAGAAATTCCGTCGAATAAAAAGAATCCAACCCCGATCAGGATCCAGAGACATAGATGGATTGCGATCGTGGTTGCAAAAAACCAGATTTGGTCCTCTGAAAGTGAAACCCAAATAGATTTCACCTTACTTACGATGATTTGTTTCATTTTTTTCCTTATTCTTTTGTCAGGGCCGATGGGGAAACAGATCCCTTAGGCGTACTAACGTTCTACTGGGTAGTATAGCATATTTGAATATTAAAGTCAAGCATTTTTAATGCAAAGGACGGTCCTATGTATAGCCTTATTTTGAGCCGTATTTTAACAAATAACTTCCCTTCGCTCCGCCCGCTCACGCTGTTCGAGTTTCCCCTCGTCCCAAAAACAGCCGACTCTTGTCGGCTTTTGTTTTTGTGGGCGAGGGGAGACTCGAACTCCCACACCTTGCGGTACTAGTTCCTAAGACTAGTGCGGCTACCATTACGCCACTCGCCCGATATGTTTTACAAGATTAACGTGCCTTGTGGTCACAGATATTTTATTCGCCGTCGCTCACAAAATTCCTCGACCCCGACAATTACTTTTTTGATTACCTTGTGGTCACAGATATTTTATTCGCCGTCGCTCACAAAATTCCTCGACCCCGA
>JBBTSQ010000043.1:0-13046 GCA_038078755.1 Patescibacteria group bacterium | reverse complement strand
CTCGGCCGTTTTGTCTGCTGACAAAACATGCCTCCGTCTCGCACAAGTCCTCAAAAATCTGGAGCAGTCCAGATTTTTGAGGCTTGTGCGCCCAGTAGGAATCGAACCTACGACCTTCTCCTTAAGAGGGAGCAGCTCTACCAACTGAGCTATGGGCGCATATAATTTCTCTATCAAAAGGCTGAAAGAGTGTTGAAAAATATAGCAAAATTTTACCGATTTAGCAATACAAGCTATTTTGTGCTCGAGGTGGGAATCGAACCCACATGCCTTTTAACGGGCGAGGGATTTTAAGTCCCTTGCGTCTACCAATTCCGCCACTCGAGCGTATAACCCAATTATCACCCGCAATCTGGGGAGGCCACGGCGAGAATCGAACTCGCGCATAGAGATTTTGCAGATCTCCGAATTACCACTTTTCTACGTGGCCGTAGAACAAACTTACAATTAACAACTTACAATAAACAACAAGATTAAGATTTCGTTCTGATTGTTAGTTGTAGGTTGTGAGTTGTAAATTATCTTATTTAAGATTCGACAGAACGTCTAATTTCTGACGAGTCTTCTCGCCTAAGTCTAACGCAAAATTGAAAAATGGGATACGGCCAATTTTTGAGTGTGAAAGTACGTACTGGCGAAACTCGGCTCGCATTCGTTTGGCAAAATCGAGTGCCATCGCTTCTTTGTCTTCAGGCATGACGGTGATATAGATTGTTGCTTGTTTACCTTTGTCGAAGACAGTGACATTGGTCACGGTAATTAGTGACGTGCGATTTGATTCAGCCTGAAGAAAGCGAGCTGCAAGCTCGCGGATCATATCTTGGAGGCGTTCGTCTTTGTGTGCGTCAACAGGCATAGAGGGTAGTATACACGGAAAAGACCACTAGACAACAGAATACAGACGACAGACAGGAGTGGATGAAAAGTTTTCCAATTTCTAAATTAGAATTTCTAATTGAAATATAGAATCCAATCCACTATCTCGCCCTCTTGTCTTTTGCTCTTATTTGGATACTGTCGTAAAACTCTCGATACGGTCTCCAGCCACAAGCTCCATTGGTGCTTGCACCTGTGCACCAAATTCGTACCCCTCACGCACCTCAGAAGCTACTTCTTTTTGCTGTTGCAGGCTCCGGATTTTGCCTTTACCAAGCACCTCTTCTCGGCGAATGATTTTCACCTCATCACCGATTTTGATTGACCCGCTCTCGACTTTTCCACCCAAGATATACTTATCTTTGGCGGTACTAAAGATTTTTACAATTTTTGCTTTACCGTGGGCTTCATCGACCGCCACTTTCGGCACACGATTTGTCAATTCTTTTTCAAGCCACTCGGTGAGCGCATAAATAATATCAAACGTGACAATCGGAATATTTGATCGGTCGGCCCAATCCTTGGCGCGAGGCTCTACTCCGACTGCAAAGCCAATAATGATGGCGTTGGCTTTTCCCCCAGCTGTTTTCGCATCATTTTCACTAATCGCCCCGATGCCGGAATGAATAATACGTACTGACAATGCATCATTTTTCCATTTACCCACTTCATAACGAATAGCGTCGAGTGTGCCGGCAGTATCGGCTTTGATAACCAAAGGAACGCAAATACATTCTTCTTCGGTGGTACTGATCGTCTGCGGTTTATTTTTTGAAGCGAGCACGGACGCTTTTTGTGTGTCGGCGTATTTTTCAGCTTCTTTTTTATTTGCAAACGCTTTGCAGATAGTGCCAACTGGCGGGAGTGAGTCAAACCCGATGATCCGTACCGGTGCCGATGGAATCGCCTCGGTGATTTTCTTGCCAGTCGCGTCTTCGATAATTCTACCTGGAGAAAAACTATCTCCAGCCACAAAACACATCCCTTTTTCAATGTGGCCGTCTCGGAGCACTACGGTCGCCGTGACACCTTTTTTTGTATCTATATAGGCTTCAATGACCACTCCTTCGGCATTTTTTGAAGTATCAATCGGTTTTTCTTCGATATCGGCGGTGAGTAAAATCGTGTCGAGCAGTTCATCGATACCTTGTCCCGTTTTGGCTGATACGGCCACCCACGAAGTGGTGCCACCATAGCCTTCGACATAGATTTCGTTTTCGGCGAGGCTTTGTTTGGTGCGTTCAATATTGGCCGCCTCTTTATCAATCTTGTTGACGGCGATCACGTAGGGGAGCTTTGCGGCAGTAATTGCTTTTAGCGCGTCGAGGGTTTGTGGCTTGACCCCGTCTTCGGCAGAGACGACAAGGATAGCGACGTCGGCGACGGTGGCTCCGCGAGAACGCATGGCGCCGAACGCTTCATGTCCGGGAGTGTCAAGAAAAGTGATTTTGCGACCGCTATGGACCACCTCATACGCCGAGAGGCGTTGGGTGATGCCACCAACTTCTTTTTCGGTGGTATTGGTCTTGCGAATAAAATCGAGGAGGGTACTTTTGCCGTGATCAATATGCCCCATCACTGACACGACGGGTGGACGTTTGCCGATATTCTGTTGTGCCGGTGTGTGTGACATGGGAAATGATAAAAGGGTTCATGATATTGATTGATGCAATCAAGACTATTCTTTTGCGAGTGTGGCTTTTGCTTCGGTGACCGCATTTTTTTCTTCAGCGGACAATTCGTACTCGGAACCAAACTGGTGAATTGGTTTTGAAAAGATACTAACGTGTTCTCGGCTGTAGAGGCTGGAGAGGACCACTCCGTCGCCACTTTCACTGACGAAGGCGGTGGCAAAACTTTGATTGCCTCCCGAGCCGGTGCCTTTGAAAGGGTTGAAGCGGATGGTTTTTACGCCGGTGATGCTTTTGTGGAGGCGCTCGTCCATCTTTTCAATATATTGTTCAGACACCTCTTTGTACTTTCGCAGGTAGGCGATATCTTTTTTGAGATTGGCGATGCTGTCGTCGATCGTCTCGCTTTTGCCACGGAGCATTTTTTTGAGGAGATACTCCAATCGAATGATCCATACTACCAAAAGGATAATGATAGCGAGCAGTGCATACAGTATGTAGCTGGTAAGATCAAACGACATAGAGAGTAGTGTAGTCTATCGCGGGCTCTTTTGCAAAGGATCACTTTAGCTACTAAAACTATTACCGAAGCACCTACGGTTAGACAATATATGGGTTAGCGTAATTTTTCTTTTCAAGTCCCTCTATCGTGCCTAAGTCCGGACAAGGCACGATAGAGGGACTTGGGGAGTATGGAGGGGGATCAAATACCAAAGAGAGGTGTTGCTATTTGAAGTCATTAATGATAACATTTGTATGTATATGTCAAGCAATGGCAAAGAGAGTAAGCGAATCTATTTGGATTATGCGGCGACCACGCCGGTAGATGCGCGAGTGGCGAAAGCAATGAAGCGATATGAGTCGCAGGATTTTGGTAATCCGAGTTCGATTCATGAGGAAGGGGTGGTGGCAAAAAAGGCGATGGAGAGTGCGCGGAAAAAAGTGGCGGCACTTTTTTCCGCGCATGGAGATGAGATTGTCTTTACTTCTGGTGGTACCGAGTCAAACAATTTGGCGATTTTAGGTTTCTTGCAGGCGCTTCTTGCGTCAGGGCGACCACTGCATAAGTGTCACGCCATCACCTCGGTCATTGAACACAGTTCGGTGCTTGAGTGTTTCCGTGAGCTTGAGAAAAAGGGGGTAGTGGTTGACTATGCGCCGGTCACTGACAAAGGCATTGTTGATCTCAAAGCATTTAAAAAATTACTGCGACCAACGACGGCGTTGGTATCGATACAGTACGCCAATAATGAAATCGGCACCATTCAGCCGATTCGAGATATTGCCAAATTGATTCGCCATTACAAAAAGAATACAGACGACAGAACACAGACATCAGATAAGAAAATACAAGGGAGTAGAAAGATTATATTTCATACAGATGCCAGTCAGGCGGTGCAGTATCTCACAATGAATACACAGATGCTCGGAGTGGATATGGCAACTATCGATGGTCACAAAATGTATGGTCCAAAAGGAGTGGGAGCGCTGTACGTGAGACGAGGAGTGTTGCTTCAGCCGATATTGTTTGGAGGCAGACAAGAAGGTGGATTACGGTCAACCACGGAAAATGTGTCAGCAATTGTAGGGCTGGCAGAGGCGTGTGAGATTTCTGCAACAGTGCGAGACGCAGAAACAAAAAGACTGTCTGTCTTGCGCGATTATTTTTTTGAACAAATCACACATGCGGTTCCGAACGCCTCTATCAATGGAGATCGAGATGCTCGCTTGCCCAACAATATCAATATCTCAATTCTAAATCTCGATGCCGAGTACGCGGTGCTTCAGTTTGATGTGGCGGGGATTGCCTGCTCGACCAAAAGCTCGTGTTTAACCCACGATAGCCTCTCGTATGTTATTTTTGCGCTCGATAGCAACCGTGAGCGCGCAGAAACCAGTCTTCGATTTACTCTCGGCCGATCGACAACAAAGAAAGAAATTGATGCGACTGTGTTGATGCTGAAGAAGATAGTGGGGAAGTGGTAGACAATAGACATCAGAATACAGACAACAGACCAGAAACCGACAACTCACAACAAACAACTGACAATCAGAAGAGAAAATTTACCGAAATGAGGTTAACGGCTCAATTCATCTGGCTATTTAGGGTTGAGCCTTTGACTTAATTTTGATTAAAAAGCATCAAAAATCACTTTGTCGAAAACGGTGTGATAATTTCCCCTAAGACATTTTGAGTACAAAATGTCCGGGCGAACATTTTCCTTCAAAAGGAAAATGTTTTAGCCAAACGGCCTTGCAGTAGAGCCACAGAATGCTTGAACGGCTCACTTCCGCAGACCGTGCGGAAGTGAGCCGTTCAGGCACTTTGGAGCCCAGTAGAGCCATTTTTTAGCGATTTCGCTAAAAAATGGCTCTAGGTAGTCTTAAAATCACTCATAAATTATATTTGACATATATATTATGATTTGCTATAATATAAATTACATACAGTTATTGTTCGTGCGACAAGCGCGTTATCCCACTTGATAATTAAGAACAATACGCTATGATTGTTATGATGGATCACCTAAACAAACAGCAACTCGTCCTCTTGGCGTTACTTTTAAGTTTCGTCACGTCTATTGCCACCGGCATTGTCACGGTGTCTTTGGTCAATCAAGCGCCTCCGGCAGTGACCCAGACGATCAACCGCGTGGTAGAGCGCACGATTGAAAAAGTGGTACCGGCGCAAGGCGCCGCGGTGATCACTCGTGAGACCGTCGTTGTCAAATCTGATGATGCCGCTATTAATTCGATTGAAAAAAATTCGGCGAGTATTGTGCGTATCAAGACTAAAATTGACCCAAATACTGCCGGCAACCCATCTGCCGAGCCACTCGAGGTGTTTGTGGGATTGGGATTGGTTGTATCAAAAGATGGCATTATTTTAGGAGACAAAGGGTTGCTTTCTGGTAAATTAAACTACACCGGAGTATTTACTGATGGAAAACATATGCTTCTTTCTCCGGTGGCGAGTGATGAAGAGAGTAATAGCGTGCTTTTCCAAGCAATCAAAGATCCAAATGCAAAACAAACCACTACTTTTGTGCCGGCGACACTGGGCGATTCTGACACACTTAAACTCGGACAAAGTGTCATTTCAGTATCGGGCAAAGAACAAAACAGTATCGCGATGGGTATTGTGGCCAGCTTGATTCCAAAAGTAGATGCAAGTGGCAAAAAGTCGATCGGGACAATTGAGACCGACACCAACCTCTCCGGCAACATCCTCGGTAGTTTCTTGCTCGACTTGTCAGGAAATATTGTGGGCATCAAAGGCAGTATTGATTCAAACAGTGACTCGAGGAATGTGTATGTGAGTATTAACCCGATCAAGGCCAAGCTTCCCACACTTCTTGAATCGCTCAAACCGAGGAACTAAATAACGTACAACTCACAATAGACAACTTACAACCAGAGGGGAAAAGCTCTTGATTTTACTTCACAAAGTCATGGACTTTTTCCAATTAGAAATTATCTCGCTCCGCAGGAGATCTGGCAAAGCCAGATAATTTAGAAATTTCTGTCCCGGTATATCTTTTTCTGATTGTTTGTTGTAAGTTGTAAGTTGTTGGTTTATTGGTATATACTTTCGCTATGCCTCCATTTCAAAATTTCACTACCAAAGCCAAAGAGGTTATTCGCAAAGCGCACGAGCTTGCTATCGAGCGCGGGCAGAACCACGTCAATCCAATCCACCTCCTTTCCGCACTGATTTTGCAAGAGGAAAGTATGATTCTTTCTATTTTAGAAAAACTTGGTGTCGATACCATATTACTTACTGACTCGATCTTGGATCAGATCGAATCTCCCGAAGGATCGGCGACACTGTCTCCGTCGTATCAGATTTATCTGACACCTGAATTGGCCCAGACCATCGAGCTGTCCGGCAAAATTGCTGCCACAATGAAAGATGAGTTTATCTCGACCGAGCATTTGTTCTTGGCACTGTTTGATATTGCCGGTCCCGCAAAAGAGGTGCTCACTCGATTTAAAATCGACAAAGCTAATGTACTTCGGGTACTCGAAGAAATTAAGACGACCAAGAACCACGATGTCGCCACACCGAAGAAGAATAAATCATTGGCAAAATACACTCGTAATCTCACCAAACTGGCGATGGAAAACAAGCTCGATCCGGTGATCGGTCGAGATACCGAAATTTCGCGCATTATTCAGATTCTCTCTCGTCGTACCAAAAACAATCCGATTTTAATTGGCGAGGCGGGGGTGGGTAAGACGGCGATCGTCGAAGGGCTTGCCAATCGGATGGCGCTTTCCGATGTGCCGGAATCTCTCAAAGACAAAGAGTTGGTATCCCTTGATCTAGGAGCATTGATTGCTGGTACCAAATATCGCGGCGAGTTTGAAGAGCGTTTGAAAAACTTGATCAAAGAGATTGAACGATCCGAAGGCAAAATTATTTTGTTTATCGATGAGATTCACACCATTGTCGGCGCTGGATCAGCTGAAGGCGCGATGGATGCGTCGAATATGATGAAGCCGGCCTTGGCTCGCGGCGAGCTTCGAGCAATCGGTGCCACGACCATTAGAGAATATCAAAAACACGTTGAAAAAGATTTGGCGCTCACCCGTCGTTTCCAACCCGTTCATGTTTCTGAACCGTCACTTGAGGATGCGACGGCGATTTTGCGCGGTCTCAAAGAAAAGTACGAATTGTTCCATGGCGTACGGATTACCGATGACTCCATTTTGGCGGCGGTTAATTTAGGTTCTCGATATATCACCGATCGATTTTTGCCCGATAAAGCGGTGGATTTGATCGATGAGGCTGCGTCAGCCTTGAAAATTTCGCTTGAGACCATGCCACCGGAGCTTGAAGATTCGCACCGCAAAGTGATGCGACTTGAGATTGAAAAAGAGGCGCTCAAAAAAGAGGTGGATGCTTCAAACAAGAAGAAGACCAAAGACCGTATCAAGAGCATTGAGACTGAAATTGCGGATCTGAAAGAAAAGACCGAGGAATTGGAGCTCAAGTGGAAAAATGAGAAAGAAACCATTTCTGAAATTAAGCATATTAAAAAGCAGTTGGAGCATTTGCGTCTTGATGCCGAGTCGGCCGAAGCAAAAGCCGATTTGTCTAAAGCAGCGGAGATTAGGTACAGCAAAATTCCAAACCTTGAGAAAGAGCTCGAGACCAAGAGCAAGCGCTTGAAGAAATTGCAAAGTTCTCGTCGGATTTTGAAAGAAGAAATTACCGAGTCGGATATTGCCGATGTGGTATCGCGCTGGACCAGTATTCCAGTAGCGCGTATGCTCGAGGAAGAGGCGGATAAACTATCTCGTATGGAGGAAGTGCTCAAAAATCGCATCAAAGGGCAAGACGAAGCGGTGCAGAAGATTTCAGACGCGGTCAAACGAAGTCGCGCGGGTATCGCAGATCCGAATCGACCGATTGGCTCATTTATCTTCTTGGGGCCGACCGGTGTGGGCAAGACTGAATTGACGAAAGCATTAGCTGAATTTATGTTCAATGACGAAAAAGCTTTGATCCGCGTCGATATGTCGGAATTTATGGAAAAACATTCGGTAAGCAAGCTGATCGGCGCGCCGCCGGGCTATGTTGGGTATGATGAGAGTGGTGGATTGACCGAAATGGTCCGTCATCGCCCGTATTCGGTGATTTTGTTTGATGAAATTGAAAAAGCGCACCCCGAAGTGTTTAACGTACTGCTTCAAGTGCTCGACAATGGCCGATTGACCGACACCAAAGGCCGAGTGGTGAATTTCAAGAACGCGGTGATTATTATGACCTCAAATATCGGCGCGCAGTACATCGACAAGATGGAGAAAATTGGTTTTGCCGAGACGGCGAGTGAGAAACAGGAATATGTTGACGTAAAGTCAAAAGTTTTGGTCAGTCTCAAAGACTATTTCCGTCCAGAGTTCTTAAACCGCCTCGATGATGTCATTATCTTCAATATCCTAAGCGAGCAGGCGATTACCGATATTGTGGAAATTCAAATTGCTCAAGTGAAAACACGATTGACCGATAAAGAAATTACGCTCGAAGTGTCTCCGGCGGTGATTAAATTCTTGGCAAAAGAAGGATACAATCCGCAATACGGCGCACGACCACTCAAACGGCTAATTCAAGAAAAGATTCTGACCAAGATTGCGGGGCTGATGATTTCAAAAGGGGTGTTGCGGGGAGGGGTGGTATCAGTCGATCTCAAAGACGGACAGTTTGTATTTGATGTGAAGAAAGGTAAAAAGGGGAGTGTGTTGGTGGATGATGTACCAGTGAAATCAGTATCAGCTGAAATGGCGGTAAAGTAATGAATTTAAAATGCCCAGTGGGTACTTTAGTGGAAGTACGTGGAATAGGGGTTATTGTAGTATTAATAAATCTCTATTAGTATAGTCTATAATGCCTCATCCGTGGACTACAGTAGAAAAGGGAAGTTTCCACCGGGATTTACATTCGCTGTATGTAAACAAAAATCTTTCTATAAAGGAAATTGGGAAAATACTTTTGTTGGCAGAATCGACGGTTTGGAATCGTCTTGTTCGATTGGGTATTTCATCTCGTCGGCATTTGAAGTTGAATTGTAATAACTCTTCTAGAAAGATTACTATTCCATCGACATACACACCGAAACTCGCTGAATTTTTTGGTGTAATGTTTGGAGATGGACATGTGGGGTCTACGCAGGTCACTGTAACACTAGGGACAAAAGAGCTTAGATATGTCCAACATGTAGCTTTACTAATGGGAGATATTTTTAAAACGAAGCCGAGCATTTTTTTGAAACATAACCGCATTAGTGACAGTAAGTATCGTATGGTGTATTTCGGTTCTGTTGAAGCCGTTCGTTGGTTATTGGACGAAGGATTAGTACACAATAAAGTTAAATCTCAAGTAGGGGTGCCTCAGTGGATTTTTTCAAAACGAGAATTTATGAAAGCATTTTTGAGAGGATTTTTTGATACAGATGGCTCTGTGTACCGCTTGCGATTTGGTGTTCAAATCTCATTTACCAATAGATCAATGCCTATTCTGACGGCTTTACAGCGTATGTTAAAAAAGCTAGAATATAATCCATCGAAAGTGTCGGGATTTCATCTCTATCTTACACGTAGAAGAGATATCGATAGATTCTTTTGTGAGGTGAGACCTAATAATCCAAAGCACCAAGTTCGATTTTTAAAATTTAGGAAATGCGTCGGTACCCAAGTGGTCAACGGGGGCAGACTGTAAATCTGCTGGCTTCGGCCTTCGCTGGTTCGAATCCAGCCCGGCGCACCAAAAACCCCCGGAAGGGGTTTTGTTTTGCTGGGTTGGACTATAGCCCCTCGCACTGCTGTGCTCGAAATCTACATTCGCTCTTCGCGAGTTGCGGCCGCGGTCTGAATCTAACCCGGCGTATCAAAGTTAAAGAAAAGTCCCGAAATCGCAAAGCGATTTCGGGACTGAGAACACTTCCGATTAAAAACTTTTGATCAGCGGACGAAACCGACAGCGCCACCCAATTCGCGCAAGAGCGCCAATGGGCCACTGATCAAGAATTTCTCGACCTGTGTTTGGTCGAGAGTGACACTGTCTGCGGCCGCATACACCACGACATCATCATGGAGCACGATGGTGTAGTAGGACTTGGACCCAGTTGTATGACTCCGCTTTTCGTTCATAAACACCCGACTGCTTATCATTCGAGTGTCGACGTAGGGAATGACCCAGAGCTCATACTGATTATATTCCGGCAGTCGTTTACTGAAGTTGTTGCCATCCATTTGCCGAAACACGTCAGGACCGAATAGTCTCCGAAAGGCTGGGACACCGGTGAATGTATCGACGTTTTTTGCCTTCGGGTCGAAACCCAGTTCGAGCAGTTCTTTCCGAGTAGTTTTCTCTCGGATAATTTTTCCAAACCTCTCTTCGAGCACGGTCGGATCGTCATTAAACAATCCGGTCATTGATTTTTCGTCATTGATCTTTTTGGTCAATGCCGTGCATCCAGTAAGTGCAATGGGGAGTGTTGCCAATATCCGTAGCGATGATCTTCTGGTCTTCATAACGTTCTTTCTTCCTGTCTTGTAAATCTACAGTTCCGAGGGTAAGCCTACTCCTTCTGTGAATGCTGTCAATTGTCTAAAAAACAGGGTCACTTTTGGTGAAATAGTCAAAAATAGCACTTTTTTAAACGGCTAAAACATTCGCTTCTCAAAGCGAATGTTCGCCCGAACAGTTTTGAAACAAAACTGTTTTAGGGCTCAACTAAGCCATCTAAAAGGCTAAGCCTCCGGCTTAGCCTTTTAATTGTTTGATCACTTTCGACCTATGAACAGACTCCCACTTCTACTCTATCACCACCCGTCTCAATTGCTCTGGAATATGTACCAAAATTTCATACGGACTGGTGTCGCAGAGCTGTGCGATCTCTCGGACTGAATTTGGGGCGGTGGGCGAGGCGCTGATTATTGTGACCGGGTCGTTGAGTGCGGGATTTTGCACCGCACTTAAATCGATAGTAGTAATATTCATACTGACTCTGCCAACAATCGGGCAGGGAATATCTCGCACGAGGAGTACTCCCTTGTTGGTCAGTCGTTTATCGATCCCTTCGTAATATCCGGCGGGGACAGTACCGACGATCATATCTTTCGGCGCGTGATAGAGCAGTTCGTAGCCGATGGATTCACCGGCTTTGACATGCTTCATGCTACCCAGTACTGAATGCATCGACAGGACCGGTGTAAGCGCGAGCGTCTGGCCAAGCTTGGTATGGAGCGCGATACCAAACAGTCCGATACCTGATCGAGATACGTTGGCATCGATTTTCTGGTTGTGGTAGTGCCCGCTGGTTGCCGAAATGTGCCAGAAAGAAAGATTGGGAAATGCCGTTCGCACAATGCCGACCACTTTGTTCCAGAGGGCAATTTGTTTTTCGGTGTGATGCGGATCGTCGCTCGATGCATTGGCGAAATGCGAACAGATACCTTCGAGGACAATATTCGGATTGCTTTGTATCAATGCAATCGCTTCGGTCAATTCGCGAAATAAAATGCCTTGGCGGTGCATACCGGTATCGATCTTGAGATGAAAAGTGGTGGGGGCGGTAACTTTGAGCGACAACTCTTCAAGCTCGACGATACTGGTGATGGTGAATGCCAGACGTTTCAATTTGTTTGCCAGAATATTTTTGATGTGTGAGTAGCCGATAATCAAAATAGGGGAACTGACATCTTCGTTGCGCAGTTTGAGTGCTTCGACATAGGAGTCGACGACCAAAAAGGGGATTGATGTGTCGTCAAGGATTTTCGCCACAGGAATTAAGCCGTGTCCGTAGGCGTTGCTTTTGAGCATCGGCGCTACGCCTTTTTCGGGAGCGATTTTGGTGAGTTCTTTTAAATTGTGGAGGAGCGCGCTTTTAGAAATACGGACTTCGATGAGTGGTTCGTATGAAAAACGCGATTTTCGGATGTAGCGGATAATGCGACGAAGCATAGTAGGGTCATTTTAGCATACTATTTAAGACAACGGCTCAACCAGTCTCTGGTTGAGCCGTTCCCTAAAATAATGGCTTTGTTGAGTCATCCGACTGTCCGCCACGGGGGATAGTTGGAAACCCTTGACTTTTACATCTATCGGGTGTATACTTGCCTACGGAACGAATAGGGCACGGTGCCCTGTTTTTCTTTGACAAGTCAACCAACATACAAATAGAAAGGTTCGTAAATGGAAACGCAACATCCAACGGTCGTCCACCGGAGCTACTTTGCTCTGGTGATGTTCATCATCGTGTCCGCCACTATCTTTTCCTGCCTCGTGAATGTCGCGTGGAAGAAAAAGAAGGAAAAGGAGCAGGTCGCTCCCATCACCAATCAAAAGGTGATGCCGGCACAGCAGAATGGTTCGGGCAGGAATGATATGCCCGTCCATCGAAAGCAGGTTGGTCAAGGTGGTGATGCTGCCAACGAGGCGGCTCTCAACAAACACAATCTCTCCGTCTCAAACGGAGGTCATAAGTTGTCAGTGAAATAACTCCGTAGTCACACTCAGTCAATTCAGAAACCAAAAACGCAGGAAATCTAGAAATGCTATGAAAAAGTTCATTAATGCAGTTGTTCTCTTTGTCTTCGTTCTCTCGGCCAGCTTTGCGCTCGCCGGAGAGGAAATTCGGGATCCTCGCATGATCGCTGCTTCCTTTGCGAAGCTTGGTCGTGAGAATCACTACTCGGGTCTCTATGAATATAGTGTCGTCGTCTCTGATGGCGTCACCAAGACGGTCTCGGGACGCTTCACTGTTGAGGTCAGGGCAGATGGCTCGCTGGGCAATATCATCTCGTTCTCGGTGGACGGAGAAGATGTGCCACTGGCAAAACCTTTGACGCGTTTCCCCTACGACACTCGTGGAAAAATGGTTCGGGTGTGGATTGCGGTCACTGGATATGCAGACGCGTATCAAGCTAAACCACTTTCTTGGGGAGCCTTGTATTATGAAGTGCTGGAACAAAACCAACCGCTTCAGATTACACTCAAACCGAGCTACGTCTACACCATTGCCAAGGTGTCCT
>JBBTSQ010000042.1:693-2067 GCA_038078755.1 Patescibacteria group bacterium | reverse complement strand
AATTAGATAAAGCTGGACGACCAATTCGAGTGTACCGCAAGACTCGCAAAGACGCGCACAAACTGGTCGAAGAATATATGTTGCTTGCGAACCGAGAAGTCGCCGAGGTCCTCTACAAAGCCCACAATAAAGAGGGACAAAAGCCGACTGGTGTGGCGCTCTACCGCATCCACGATGTGCCCGATCGAGAAAAGATTGCAGATTTTTCAGCCTTTGTGCGAGCGCTTGGATTTGACCTGCCCATCAGAAAAGATGGCGAGATTAAAGCGAAAGATTTGCAAGCATTAATGAACGCGGTGGCTGGCAAGGCTGAGGAGTCAATGATCCGCACCGCCGCCGTCCGCTCGATGGCCAAGGCGATCTACTCGACCGCCAATATCGGACATTTCGGTCTTGCTTTTGAATATTACACACACTTCACCTCGCCGATTCGCCGATATGCGGACTTGGTCATTCACCGAATTCTCCAGCACCACTTGATGAGTGAGAAAATTCCTGAACGTGATTGGGCGGGATTTGAAAAAATGGCCGCCGACAATACCGAGAAAGAAATCTCCGCCGCCGATGCCGAGCGAGCTTCGATCAAATACAAACAAGTAGAGTATATGAAAGAACGGATTGGCCAAGTGTTTGATGGCGTCATTTCTGGGGTCACCGAATGGGGCATTTATGTCGAAGACAAAGAAACACGATGCGAAGGTATGATCAAAATTCGCGACATTGGTGATGATTTTTATGTACTTGATCAGAAAAATTACGCGCTAGTAGGTGAAAAGACCAAGCGCCGCTTTCGTCTCGGCGACTCGATCAAATACAAAGTAGTGGCGGCAGATATGGAACGCCGAACACTCGACTATTCGCTAGAGAAGTAAGTGGCTAAAGCAAAAGAAAACTGCTCGGCCACAAGTGGGTCGAGCAGTTACGAAAAGGTCACAACACTGAAATAAATGCGATTGGCGCACCAAGAAGCACCGCATTGGCACGCTCGCGATTCTCCACCAAAATGGGCGTGACCAACTTGAGATGACGCCGAATGCCCGTATGCGGAGCTAGACCCAAGACCTTCTCCACTTCGGGATGATTCCCGAGTGTATCAGCCTTGATCTCTTCGCTATCCGTAACCCACAGCAAATCAGCGCCTTCCGGATGAAGAAACATGGCATTACAGAGAAGCGGGTCCGCGCTTCGGTGACCATAGGCAACACTAGTCTGGCGCGGGAGCTTCACGCAAAGACTCCCATTAAGAGCAAACGTGCAATTCGGCGGCAAGTTTTGAAAGAGCATAATAATTCCTTTCGTTGGTTCTGTTCTAACGGTATTATAGCATATCTGTATATTAAATGCAAGCAAACGGAGGGGCGGGGGGGGGGGGGG
>JBBTSQ010000042.1:0-683 GCA_038078755.1 Patescibacteria group bacterium | reverse complement strand
CCCCCAAAACCTAAAAGGCTAAGCCGGAGGCTTAGCCTTTTAGGTGGCTCAACCAAGCCATTTTTAAAACCTCCCCAAACGACTTTTGAGCCAATTCTTCTATACTTCTAAGTATAGAAGAATTGGCTCCTTTGCAAAAATCATTCACCTGTTTTACACATTCTTTACATTAATCCCTTGCCCCTTCCGCGTTAGTCTCGCATTTGCCTATTTCGCCACTTCCACCGCCTCATCAAAAGCAATCGAGAGGAGCTTGGACGCCGCTCCCATCCCCATCGTCACTCCGTACAAGACTCCTGCCCGAGACATCGTTTCTCGATTGTGCGTAATGACAATCAGTTGAGAATACTTCGCCAAATTTTCAATCATATCGCCATACTTACGAGAATTGGCTTCGTCGAGCGCCGCATCAGTTTCGTCGAGAATAATAAACGGCGGCGGATTGACTTGAGAAATTGCAAAGAGAAGTGCAATGGAAGTCAGTGCTCGCTCGCCTCCCGAGAGCATCGTCAGTCCTTTAATCTTTTTGTTCGGAAGCGCCACCGAAATATCAATCCCCTCTTTTGCTTCTTCAACATCTTCAATCGAAGGAATTTCGCCTATCTCGAGCAGTTCGGCAGTATCGCTCTTTTTGCGTTTCTGCTCGCGCACCACCTCGAGAGACGCGTGCCCCCCACCAAACA
>JBBTSQ010000041.1:0-8896 GCA_038078755.1 Patescibacteria group bacterium | reverse complement strand
CGCGCGCCTCGCACAATGATTTTCTCCGCCTCCCCATCGCCCTTTTTGTGTGAGTCCTTTGTCATATATATATGTGGACGCCCCAAGTCAGACGCTTGGGGGTATGTGCCGGCAATCTTACACCTGTATGGAGAATATGGCAACCATCAATGATTTAATGTGGAAGAGTGGCTCAACCGCTTTAGGTGAGCCGTTTAAAATGGCTCTATGTAGCCATACTATAAAATTAACAGCTCACTGGTTTACGAAATAAACCAGTGAGCCGTTAGCTGAATTCTCTTACGGTTGTCTATTGTGCGTTGTTGGTCTATACTTCTCGTATGTCCCTCCATAATGAAATCTCAGGCAAAATCAAAGACGCGATGATCAAGAAAGACGCGGTGCGCTTGGGTGTGCTCCGGAACCTTCTCTCATCATTTATGAACGAGACTATTGCTATCGTTCAAAAGACCAAAAAGCCCCAAGATTTTTTGAATGATGAGGAATCGCTGGCCGTTGTTCGGAGACTGGTCAAACAGCGCAAAGATTCTATTGACCAATTCACCAAAGGTGGTCGCGCAGACCTCGCAGACAGTGAAAAGGCGGAGCTTGTTATTCTCGAATCCTTTCTTCCCGCTCAAATGTCTCGTGATGAGGTGTTGAAAGTTGCTACTGCCAAAAAGACAGAGCTTGGTATTACCGACAAGGCGAAGACTGGTCAATTTGTAGGGATACTGATGAAAGAATTGAAAGGTAAGGCGGATGGCGCAGTAGTCAAAGAAGTGGCTGAAAGTCTTTTTGTATAATTTCCATCCCAATGCCTTTTTCACCCGAACAAGGATTTGAAGATATGAAGAGAGCGGCTGACGGTGATCAGGGGGTAATCGCACAGGCAGAAACAGAAATATTAAAAAACGCCGCAATCGAAGCTGGGGCACATCTCACTGCTCAAGCACACGAAAGAAACCCTGAGTCAGAATCTCCTGTAGTAATTACACACACCGAAAAATCAAAAGTACCTGAAGCTCCGGCAGGTAATTGGCTCTTGGACTGGGAGGTTCAACAAGAGGAGCAAAATGACCGACGACGGGAGATGTCGGATCATGAGACTGACAAATAGTTTTCCCCATATCAATTTGTGTTAGGTAAAGCCGAGGTCTACAATAGTGAGTGGAAATACAGTCACTGTCGGAATAATGCACCTTATGGTCACTCAAACCTCTGTCCTCTGTGCTGGCCCAACCTCTATCGGAGAAGTTCTCGCAAGGACCTTCCGTCTGCGTCGAGGCAGTCCGGCACCACGGCAAGATCGAGTCAAAACCGTAGTCAAACGTAACGGTTGGCGTGAATGGCCCAGGCGCTATGCCCGAATGAGTCATCACTAAACGTTGTTAAGTCCTGAAAATTGCGGAGCAATTTTCAGGGCTTTCTCATTACAACCAGATTGACATCCATAGAGACGGGTATACAATTAAATACAGAATATGGTCATCTCACATATGGAACATTATGTATACTTCACGTCCACTCAACTCACGGGAATGGGAGATATTACTGCACTCAATGGCACTGACCGCACTCTTTCAAGATGCGCGGTCGTCTGCAGAAAAAGTGACAATCTTGGGAAAATGGAATGAGTTTGACCGCACCGATAGTCTCGGTCGGAGAACCATCACCACCCCAATACAAAAAAGAGAAAGGCAATTTGTGGCGACCATCAGACGACTAGATGGACGGCTCCAAGGAAGCGCTCCACAAGGAGATTTCTTTACGAAACTGGCACTTCCTAAGTCGTTTCGGCTCCGAGGAGATGATCGTAAGGGTCGTCGGCGAAAACCTCGAGTCGTCGGAGATGATGTTCAAGGCAATCTGGCTCTTCCCAACTCGACTACGAGTGGAGATGGTCCACCAGATGAGGTGTGAGAGATAGATGATAGACAAACGGCGATGCACCGCCGTTTTTTATATCCCTCTTGGCAAAGAGATTGATTAGGACTACTGTTCTCAATGGAACAATGTACCTCAAAAGAAAGAAAAACCTATGTCGAACCCAAAAGTTCTTACCAGTGATGATTTCGAAAAGTTTGTTGAAAGAGGAGGCTTATCCGCTCTTCATCGTAGGCAACCGATGCTCGTTAATGGGCACGTAAATCTCAATGGGACAAAGATAAAGACTAAATCATTGAGACTGGAACAGATCACGTTTAGTCGTGGACTCAGTGTTCACGATTTTCAGGATCCCGATACGAGTCTCCTCATTTTGGACTGCAACTTTCTTGAAAACGGTCTAACAATCGAAAGGGTTAGGGTGGGACATGTGATTGTCCGCGGTTTGCAAGCGGTCCCTTGGATCAATGCGTGGGGATGCGTTTGTGAAGTTCTCACTCTGGAGAACATCAAGGTCGGACACGAGATAGATCTTCACAGTCTTGTTGTCAGTCAGCGGGTTGAGGTGAGACGAGTGATGGCTACCAAGGGCTTCCGTCTCATCGAGAATCAAGGTTCAGACAGGATCAACACACCCCTCGTCACAACCGACAATCGAGTGTTGGCTCGCCAGTGTGAGCTTGCGCATATCCCCGTGTTCATGTCTCATGAGGCGGTGAGTGAGTGGCTCAAATCAACCACCCCGGTGAAACTTGAACAAGCACCTCATTTGGTCTAAGGTCTTTTTTACTCACATTAAAGCAGGGAAGAATGTTCCTCCCTGCTTTTTTCTTTATCAAAACCCCTCTAGTAAAACCACGGAAATACCCCCACCTTATTTTTGTATGCTAGAAAGGTCTGCCCAAATCTTTGTTCGAGAAAAGCATCCTCTTTTTTGATGACGTACGCAATAAAGAACATAATGGGAATCATTAAAAGCGCGAGCCAGTAGTTGAGCTGGAGATATAGACCAATTCCTACCAAGATCGCTCCCGCATAGTACGGATGTCGTGTATAGGCGTATGGCCCGCCAGTAAAAAGGGTCTCGCCGGAATCATCACCCATAAAACCCCAATCTTTGTCACGCGACAATCGTGTCCACAACATAAAAAACAGACCCTTGAGAGACAGTAACACACCCAACACGTACGCTACTTGCGAAGTATTTTTAGGAATCACTCCGAGCAACAAAAGTCCGGGTATCGCAAAATAAATGGACACTTCAATCAGTTTCCTCCCCCAGTAAATTAAACTTTCGACCTTGGTGCGCTCTCGATTACCCTTGAAAATAGTAAAGCTGTTGCGGAGGAGAATGAAAGCAAGAAGGAGTATAAATGAAAGTAATTGCATAAATACAGTATAGCAAGAAATATCAGTATTCTAGTGTGTTTTCAATATTATAAAAATATGTTACATTGCGTCCTACTTGGCCCTATCGTCTAACGGTTAGGACAGAGCCTTCTCAAGGCTTAAATCGGGGTTCGATTCCCCGTAGGGTCACCAAGTAGGATTTTTGTTTCTCAAAATCGGAAGATAGGTTGAAAACCAAAGACAATTTGGGTGTTCCATTTACTATTTCTGTATAGGTTGGCTGTTCATCAAACACAAGACCCCAAATAGCCAGTTTATCTTGCAAAGTACGGCTCTGTTGCAACCATTTTGCGGGGTGTTCCATTATCTGCTTCGCCTCCTCCACAAAGTCGTGAATATCCTGCTCGGTTATCTCTAACTGGTTACGGTGTCCCTTGATGGATTTTATTTTTTTATCCAGCACCTCAATCTGTTCAGTAAGACCTTCGCGCACGGCTTGACTGTCAGTCGCACCAAAAGCATCAAGTTTAGCCGCCTTCTCAATCTGCAACTCTGAAAGATTTTGGTTGACCTCTGCCGATGCTTTTATCACCTTTGCTTGCTTCTGGTGGTATCGGTAAACCAGCACCTCCTCAAAATCTGCCAAGAACGCAGAACTGAACCGCAGATGTTCAACAAAGTATTTTACTTGGTCATCAAAGGCAGTTTTTGGAATGCTGAAATAAGCGTGCTTTCTTGAAGGGGTACTACCACAATGATAACGTGGCGACTTTTTGCCATTTTTGCTCCTCGGAGCACTTGAGAGCATTTCGTTACGGCAAATTGGGCAGAGTACGTGTTTGTTGGGATAAAAAGGATTATTGCGGAGTCGTGTGGTCGGTTTCTGATTGTAGAGCAGTTGCACATCGCTCTTACCCTTGCCAGTTATTTTGATTACGATTTTGCCGCGATTAGCCTCGTTGAAGCGGTCAATGGATACCAGCCCCTTGAATTCCAACCTGATTGGTTTCCATTTAGTCCACTTCTCACACGCGATACCCGCATAGCGAGGATTTTGTATTTTCCTTTGAAGTGCTTTGACGGTCAACGGTTTCCCTCCACCTCTGCCTTCACCAATGACCTTGGTCTTCTCTTTATTCCATCGGTCAAACTTCTTTGTTTTGAAACCCTTATCATTTAGCCTGTCCACGATTTCTTGGTCAGTGAGATTTCCAGCCGCTCGCAATTCGTACATCTCAATCCAAAGCTTTGCTCGGTCGTCTGGCTCGCCAATCTTTTTTGCCTTTCCTGTTTCATCGTAAATCTTTTTGGATTTGTAACCATCCAATGCGCGGCGGGCGAGGTAACCCTCTTTTGCTCGTCGTATTTGAGCACCAACCATACGCGTAAGGATGTCTCGTCGGTCTGCGTGGGCTCTGCTCGCTTCCATCAACTGCATAGTGTCGCTCGGAGAAAACTTGCTCCAGTCATATTCCTCATCCAAGTGCTCCAAGGTGTTTTGCATTGGCTGGATAACGCCATAACTATCTACCGCCTCTACCCCTAAAGTCTCTATCTGGTTTTTGAGATGCAAATACTCTGGCACACCCGCTCGCGTGAAGCGGTCAATACTTTTGAAAACATAATAGTTCACAGGCACGGAGGATTTTTTGATGTAAAGCAATATTTCGTCAATCTTTGCTCGCGCTCCTTTTTTACCAGAAAAGGGCTCTCTAAAGACCTTGAGTACGTTCCATCCATTGCGCGCGGCAAAAGCCCTGCCGATTTTCTCTTGGTCATCCAAACCATCGCCGCGCAGTGCTTGTGAAGGGTCACTTACCCGACAATGGATTATGCAGTTTTTAGTAGTTGTGTTCATTGTTCTTCTTCGTTCAAAGAGTGACTGCTTTTCTCCATCCATCGGTCAACAAAAATGTCAGCGATTTTCTCCCTATACCCAATCATCTTTTCGGCTTGGGTAGGCGTAAATCCAAATTCGTTTATCAGTCGTGCTTTCTGCCGCGCATAGAAAGCGGCATCGTCTTTGTTGATTTCAACAGTATCGGCATAGCCATTCCATTTGTGAACGTGAACAACACACTTGATAAGTGCGTTATGAAAGGGAAAGATTTGTAGTGAGAGCATACGCAAAAATGCCAAGAAAAGGAATCACCATTTTGGTGATGCCGCTCTTGGCATTGTATTGCCGTAGCAAGCCCGTGGGTTTTGCCCTCATTGTATTGAGGGGCAGTGTCTTGGTAGGCACTGCGACCAGTAGGTAGATTGTAGGTTTGTCTGCTCATAGAGTCAAACCCGCTCCTGTGGGTATTACTTATAGACTTCAAGTGAGCCACTGAAGGAGGTTATCTCTGCGACCTTTTCATCCGAATAGGCATCCCGCACTTCAAAGTGCCTGTAGCCCGTGACAGCTTTTTTGAGCGTACCAATCTTTGCCAAGAAATCCTTCTTAAACTGCACGGTCTGGGTGTACCAATTGTTATCGGCATACACCACCGAGGCACTATCCGAGAACTCATAGGTGGTAACCAAGCCTCCTTTCTTGGACAGGCTCATAAGTCTATCCAGTTCAGCTTTCGCATCCGCATTGGAGAGTTGGGGGGCAGTTTGCTCCTGTGGGGCTGTATTAGCCTCTACAGCAGGCGCAGACACCACGGGTTGCGGAGTAGGGTAATCGCCCTCTATCGCCTGCACGACAAAGCCCATACCAAAGAAAATTATTACCCCATAAACGAACCACTTACGCTTCCACCACGGCTTTTTTTCTTGTGAGTCCATAAAAAGATGGATGATTAAGTAAAATAAGTTGAGGACGGCAAAATCGCCTATTCCACAGTGCCAACTATAGTATGTAGAACCATAGTTAGCAAATATCTACACTTTGGGTGTAGATATGAATAAGAAGATACTCATACAGTTCGGTACTCGCGTCCGTGAGGAAAGAACGAATAGAGGGATTTCGCAAGAGCGCCTTGGCGAACTGGCTAAAGTGCATCGCACATATATCGGAATGATAGAGCGAGCGGAGAAGAACATTACCCTCACCAATATGGAGAAGATTGCACGGGCATTGGGCAAGAAGGTCAACGATTTAGTTGATTTTTAACCTCGTTTGCGAGACAATGTGATTGCCAATCATAGGTAGCACTACCTCCACAAATGGCACCCAAATGGAACAAATCATAAACTTCTTCAACCACCCCTTTTTCATCGTAGTTGGCGGCTTGACCGTGTGTCTCGCTGTTCTGGGCATCATTTACAGAATCGTGTGCTGGTTCCTCGGTGTTACCCCGATACTTTTCAGACTAGGACGTGCACTTTGGGGCAGAAAGGTTGCAGTCTTCGCATCAGCAGATGCCTACAAGAGTATAGAAGCTACACTGACGGATACAGGTATTTTTAGACAGAAGAATGTCACGCACATCCCGTTGGACAACGTTGATAAGGCGAAAGACGAAACTGTATTTCTCGTGCACTGGGAGACATTTAGCGAACAGATAGAGAGGGTGTTTGCCGCACGCGGCAACCATCAAACCCCGATTATCATATTCGCCAAGCCCGCCATAATTCCGAAGGAGACGATGGAAGACATCGCAAACCGCGCAAACACAGTGGTGGTTAACTTCCGTGGTCGCTTGCTGAACGACATCCTCACGTCGTTGATGACAACCAGCTATGAGAAAAAATGAACTCAACACCCTGCTACGTGACTACGTAAAAAACCACCTCTCGCCTACAAAAGCAGAGCAAGACTTCATCTCAACTCTGTATGCCGCCTTTAAAACTGCTCTAGGGGGCAGCTCAATTCTTATAGGCTCATACGCCCGCTTTACGGCAATCCGACCCCTGCACGATTTGGACATTCTCTTTATCGGCGGAAAGTTTGACCCCGAACATCTTGATGCACGTCAGATTCTCAACACGTTGCAGAACACGGTGCGGACGCAATTTAAAAACCCTACCAGCTACCAATACGAGATTTCTCAACAGACCCACTCGGTCACCGTATCATTCCTTCAAAACGGCAAGGAATTCTTCGCGGTTGATATAGTTCCAGCGTTCACCTCTGGTTTGAAAAACGAATTTGGAGATGATATATATTGGGTTCCAGAAATTGTAAAGTACAGTCCCCGTAACCGAAAGGCGAAGTACGACGCGATTGAGAAGACAAAAAAGAGCGAGCTTGAGTGGTGGCTAAAGTCCGACCCGCGTGGCTATATCAGCGCCGCCACCGCAATTAACTCGGAGAACAATGACTTTCGCAAAGCCGCAAAGCTCGTGAAGCGCTGGAAGCACAACTGCAAAGATAAATTTGGAGAATTTAAACTCAAGTCCTTCCACATTGAGCAAGGGATTTACAGCATATTCAAAAAGAACCCTCGTGTTGAGATAGCTGATGCCGTATTCCAATTCTTCTGCGACCTCCCAGATTTTATTGCTAAACCACAGATACGAGACAGAGCCGACACAAACAAGTTTATAGACGATTACATCGCTCAATTGAGCCTTGCAGATAGACAAACGATAGTGCGGGCACGAGACGCTTTTCTCATAAAGCTTGAGGAAATTTCACACAGCACCAGCGTTGGCAGTTTGCTTGAAGCTGGAGCGCGACAAAGGGCAACTACGGCAGAAGCCTACCTGTTTGATTCACGCATACCGACATACATTGAACCCGATATGCCATTCAAAATTCAAGGTAAGGCACTACAGCGTGATGGAAGCTTTAGAGAGATGATTCTTGATGCGATTGGTAGGATACCTGTTGACCGCAAAATAGAATTTCGCCGAGTACGTGACGAGACAGATGCCGAGCACTACAAGTGGAAGGTCAAAAATGACGATTCAAGTGACGAGCCTAGAGGCGAAATCACTGACCATCAGACAAAGAACGACCCAGAAAATTCCAAATTCAAAGGGAATCACTACGTAGAGTGCTATGCCATAAAGAACGGCGTGTGTATCGCACGCGCGAGACAAAACGTGGTTCTGTAATTAAATCTATGAGCGCAAGCCCTTATCTATATGGCGTCTTGCAGAAGTATGCCGCGAGGAGTCTGACTCCACACTCTCTTCAAATTCTGCAACTAAAGACTTTGCTTACCCAGTGGTCAAATACTTGTTACATAACGACTTTAGATTCTGGGTCACGAGCAAAAGGTACGGCTATTGCGCTTGCCTCTGACGTGGATTATATGGTCTCGCTCAAGAGCAACTGCAATCAAAATAATGGCGGACTAAAGAGCATATACGATTCTTTATACGACAAGCTTAATGGTAGCTACCGTAATGTTCGGAAGCAGAATGTGTCTGTAAGGATTAACTTAAACGGACTTGAGGTAGACGTTACTCCCGCAAGAAAACATACTGGTCTCACAAATGACCATTGGGTTTACCTGTCAAAACAGAATACTAGACAGCAAACAAACGTTCAGAGGCACATTACTGATATTTCACGTTCGGGCAGGACGAACGAAATAAAAGTATTGAAGATATGGCGTGAGTTGAACAAGTTGGATTTCCCATCGGTGTATTTAGAGTATTTATTGGTCAAGAACATTCTAGCGGGAAGGTCAATCGCATCAGACCAGTTAGCGCCAAATTGTTGGCATATTTTCAACGAGCTAGCAAAGGGCGCAGGAAATCCACTACTTGCTCGCGTTTTTGACCCAGCAAACTCCGC
>JBBTSQ010000040.1:0-2273 GCA_038078755.1 Patescibacteria group bacterium | reverse complement strand
TGCTCGCGTTGTTGACCCAGCAAACTCCGCTAACATACTCTCTGACCTACTCACCGTAGCCGAAAAGAACAAGATTATTGCACAAGCGAAAGTAGCCACCTCCCAGCGCTTTTGGGGGAGCATCGTTGCGTAACTAGTTTTTTGCGCCAACCTTCTTTACCCAATTGCCCATCGCTTTTTTGATGAGAGCAATCTGCTCTGGGTCTACGCTGTGACGGTCTGAAACCTCCCCTGTGTGATGCACTTGTGCGCGAGTTGAGAACTCCTGTGGCAATTTGCGCTCAAGATATTTCAAGGCAAGGTTTGCATCGTGCTCTGCGGCGACTAAAATTGTCTTTCTGATGACGAAATATGGTGCGTGTCGTAACAGCGTAATTCTCTCGGAAAAGTCGGGGTATTGTTTGCAAAATGTGTAGTACGTATCTGGCGCAATGCCCGCGTAAAGACACGCTTCTTCAACGGTACAGTCGTACACAAAAGCGTGCTCTAGTTTTCCGACAACCTCTTGGGTCATAACAGTCGGTCTGCCTGTCTTGCCGCCCTTGTGAGCGATGACCTTGCCCTTGAGCACAAAAGCGTTGGTTTTCGCGTATTGCTCAATCCTGTGGGCGATTGGAGCGGGTTTAAAGAGTGTTTTCCGTTTCGGGGTCATTGCTATTACTTATAGTTCTAATACCTTGCAGGTAGTGTTCTGTACGAAACCAATCCCCAAGAATTAGCCAGAAACAAAGCCATTTGCCATAATAAGAGGGCTGGGGGTGAGGGACTGAAACACTGTTTTCCATTTCAAAACAAGGTTTTCTATGGTGTTCCATTCCAATCCCTCTGGGCTCACAAAAAATAATGAGAATAATGCGAAGCATTGTTCGAATATATTTTTTAGACCCTACGGGGAATCGAAAGACGGAGCAGAATGAGACTCAGGAGAGTCGAACTGCGAGTCGGGGTCGAGGAATGGTGCGAGCGACGGCGAGTAACATATCCGTGACCGAAAGCGTACTCGCGGTTCCCAGTAGGGTCACAATTCGAGACTTCTGGTTCGGAGAGCGAAAAAATCCGTAATTGTAATTTAATAACCCAAATGATACTATATATACTATGAAAAATACTCTCAAAAAAGGCTTGATTCGCAACATTATTTTCAAAGAAGACAGTGTATGGTACGCTGTTGCTCTTGAATTTAATATCGTCACCGAAGGAGATACTCCAGAGATCGCTTCTTTTAATCTCCATGAGGCTATTATTGGATATCTTGAATCCCTCAAAAATAGTAAAGTGGGTGGGTTAAGGGTGGAGTCTATGCTCAATCAAGCTACAGATCCCGAATACGAAGAACTTTGGCAAAAACTTGAAGAGAACAAACCAATTCCCTCTCCTTACCAAGTGCACTCATTTGGTAGACTTTTGTTGCCTGCATAATTAAACACATTGCATGCCGAATGGGATTATGAACTGGACATTTGATGATGTAACTAAGTTTTTAAAAAGACATAATTTTATTTACAACTACGCAAGGGGGAGTCACTACTACTATATTGGGTCATATAACGGAATACCTAGACAAGTATCGGTACCTTTTCATGGTAGCAAGATAATAAAACCCCGAACAATTAAGAGTATTATTCTACAATCTGGTATACCTAAAGATGAATGGGTGGGTAAAGATATTTAAATCTTTTGTACAAGTAAACCTTGACGACACATACTAGCTTCAAAAAGCTACGCCTCTGTTGAGCCATTCGGCCCTCCCCCCCCGCGGCCCGCCCGGCGGGATTTATCTTTGCCAGCAGAACTTTACGGGAATATTCAAGAAAGTCCTTGGCAAAATTCTCCCGGTCCACTCCCGCATCATGCATCCTCTGAATTAAATTCAAAGCGGAGACCTTATCGCCCGATATCAAATAGCCCAAAAACTCCGGATGATAGTTGGCGGGTATTAAACCGAGAGCTTCGGAAGTTAAGTCAGCGGTTATTTTAGCGCTTCCGGCAACGGCTCTGACTTTGGCTAATGACACTTCGGCGTCACGCAAGGCCCCATCGGCTGATGCGGCTATCGCTTTCATCGCTTCTTCTTCAATATCAATCCTTTCTTCTTTTGAAATAACTTTGAGCTTTTGCAATATCTGGGCCGGCGTCAGGCGTTTGAAATCAAATCTCTGGACACGGGAAAGAACCGTCGGCAAAATTTTGTGCGGTTCGGTCGTGGCCAGAACAAAGACAACATGACTTGGTGGTTCTTCAAGTGTTTTTAATAAAGCATTAAATGCGGATTT
>JBBTSQ010000039.1:0-3063 GCA_038078755.1 Patescibacteria group bacterium | reverse complement strand
GGACTTCTAGTCCGTTCGGTCAAACCCCCAGCCTTCTAGCTGGGGGTGGTTGATTGTAGTATGGTATGATAAGAAAAGAGATTTTGGAGCGAGGAACAGCTTGTCTGCGAATGGAAACTTTGCTCCTTTTTTAAGCCGACGAGTTGGTTGCTGAAAGCGATATGAACATTTGTCGGCTGTTCTTTGTAAAGTTTGGGAGTAACGACAATCAAAATGAAAGCGAAAGAGGCAGTTGGTTACTCGTCAAAGCCCAGTCCTGCGAAGCCTCGGCGAAGCAGGACTGGGCAACACTTTGGTGAGACGACGGTCGCGTTGTTTGCGGTTGACTACCTTGTCTCACTTCCTGCTCAAAGCGAATTAGAAGGCGATACGTGAAGTGTCTACGAGTAGGCACCTTGCCTTCTTTCGCTTTGAGTGGGTTACTATCCATCTTTGGGAGCAAAGCCCCCGTCTTCAGACGGTCCTTTCAAGATTAAAAATGTAGAGGCATTTCTTTTGTAATACTTAGGTAACTTCTCCATTCTTTTCCCCTCCCCGTATTCCTCCCTTCTTCACTGAGGACTTCTAGTCCGTTCGGTCAAACCTCCAGCTTCTAGCTGGAGGTGGTTGATTTTAGGAGCGATTGTGCCAATGTCTTTTCGACAAACTCTGTTGCTCCTTTCCTCGGAGAAATTCGAGGAACACTTTCAGAGACGATACTACAAATGGTGCGAGTAGCCGAGTTGTCTCACTCACTCAAGCGGAAAAGAAACGATTTCTGCGTTGACCGCGCGAAACGATCATTGGTTTCTTCCTTGTCTTGGGTGAATTTTTAGGGCGATCATGGAACTGACTGCGATGTATCGTGTTGCCCTTCCTCTCTTGTTGCAAGACAAGGGAGGACACTTTTCCGTGAACGATAGGCGATTTGACTGCGACCTGACTGATTGTTCACGGATACTCTGTGTGCTGACGATCATGGAACTTATTTGCGACTGTATCGTTTGTCAGCACACAGCACTTTTCTGCGACGATATGTCAATTGTTGCCGAGATGTTCGGTTGTCGCAGTATCGAAGGGGAAGCGGGGGCGAGCTTCGCTCGCCCCCGCTTCCAGAATTTCGAGGACGAGTAAATAGCTGTTTAGCGAAGAAAGTAATTGTCCTCTCTTTCTGTGTGATAGCGATTGAATCACTGTTTGTGAAGCAACTAATTGCTATCATACGGAATTCTTTTTTGGGGAGTAACGACCGACACGGTGTTTTACGAAGAACCAGTTTGTTATTCCTCTGTTATTTGTTTTGGGCGAGCGGCGAGCTGTATGCGATACTTCAACTTGCCCACCTCCACCCTGTTTTGCATGGCTCACGCCTCCGCAAAACAGGGTGGTTTTTTTATTTTCCGCTCTGTATCTCAAGTATTTCTAACATACAGCAATAATACGCGACCGCGTATTATTGCTGTATGTTGCATTTGTGCAAGTGCGGGCTTTTTTGGAGCTTCAGTAGAAGCACGCTAAGAAGCCATCTTTGATGACAGTGTCATCAAAGATGGCTTCTTGTTTGAAAATCCCCCGAAAATCGCTCTGCGATTTTCGGGGGATTTTAGGCCTAACTTTCACTATTTTCCTATATCTATTGTCTAACTTGGAAACGCTTGTAATAAGACTTGACGGCTATACGCCCCCGTGTATAATGGCACCTACGTCTATGAAAAGGCATAGCGTGGGTTTAGAGCTCTGTAAATTACAGAGTGTAGGTATGACCCGTTGTCCCCATTTGGATGACACCACAATGAACTTTGACAATTTGAAATAGTAAGAACTTTTGCAGTCAGTAAAGGTTCTTACAACTTGAAAACGTAATGAATTAAATAAGATTCAATTATGTGCAAGTCCAGTTAAATTTCATAGGATTACGGAAAAAAGCTCTCACGAGCTCAAAAGCAAAAATAGTATTCTTTCTTTTGTTCCGTTCGGCTAAATGCGAGCAATCGTGTTTGGTTTTATTTTCGAGTTTGATCCTAGCTCAGGATGAACGCTGGCGGCGTGGATAAGGCATGCAAGTCAAGGGGGTGTAGCAATACACAACCGGCAGACGAGGTAGTAAAAAATAGATACGAACCGAGAAGTCAGGAATAGCTAGTCGAAAGATTAGGTAATACTTGATGGTCCCGAAAGGGTAAAGATTTATCGCTTCTTGATCGGTCTATTCAGTATCAGCTAGTTGGTGAGGTAAAAGCTCACCAAGGCTATGACGCTTAGGGGACCTGAGAGGGTGACCCCCACCGATGGAACTGAGATAAAATTGTCTCCATGTGGAGTAATCCGCATGTAAAATCCAACTCATAACGGTGGAATCTTCACTGTAAATGTGGTAAAATACATTTATGAAGACAATACCGTGGGAAGTCGATGAAGGAAAGTTTTCCGATGCGTATGTGGCGGGTTTTTTCGATGGAGATGGCTCTCTGGTGGCAACACTAGAAAAGCAGTCTGCACGATACTCGCGCACATACCGTCCTCGTATCAAGATCAATTTCACACAACATATTCGACATTTCGATACGTTGTGCGAGATTCAGAAATATCTTGATGCGGGGAAAGTAAGCGTTGCTAAGGTTCACTATCAGGCGGAGTTAGTTATTGTAGACCGCACTGAAGTGAGTCGGATTCTAAACAGAATGCTCCCGCATCTTGTTTTGAAAAAACAACAAGCAATTCTCGCTCTTGAGGCTCTGTCTCAATTGGGCAAGAATCTCCGGACCAATCGAATTTCAGATCAAACATATTCAGTAATAATGAAAATTATTTTGAATATCAGAAGTCTGAATTCGCATACCGGAGGAAAAAGGAAATTTTCATCATTTGACCCCGTAACGACTCTTCGTAAGAAAACGAAGGAGTTATCGCAACGCAATATAGGCTAAAGCGATAGCTAACATGTTGGCCCCAATAATCAGATTACATACTGATTATTGGGTGAAGGTATAGTCTGATACTCCGAGTGATCGGAGAAAACACTATGACGGTCCATACACCTACGGGTGGCTGCAGTCGAGAATCTTCCACAATGGACGAAAGTCT
>JBBTSQ010000038.1:0-17814 GCA_038078755.1 Patescibacteria group bacterium | reverse complement strand
TAGGACACAGGACTTTGAATCCTGGTATAATGGTTCGATTCCATTCCCCGCAGCCAGTTGGTAGAAGTGCCGAATTGCATTCACCCTTGGAATTCCAAGGAATGACAATAACTACAGCTCTGCATCCGCACCCTTGCTGCTCCTCTGAACTTTAGTATATGCTTAATCTTGATGTCCAACGAATATCGAAACAATCATTACGTGCCCGTGTGGTATCAGAAGCGCTTTGCGTTACCAAACCAACCAAGCAACGAGTTGTTCTACATGGATCTTCATCCTAAAGTGCATTTCGATTCAAAGGGCGCTTCTCATACTGCGAGAGCCGTTCGTCGTCTCGGCTTCAAGCACTGCTTCATGGAGCCGGATTTGTATACAACGAAGTTTGGGGCAGAACGTTCGACGGTGATTGAAGAACGCTTTTTCGGTAAGATAGATTCCGCTGGGAATAATGCAGTAGAGCACTACTCAAAATTTGCCTATCCCTGGAACGGAGAGAATGCGCTTCATGACATGATGATGTTTATGAGCACACAAAAGCTACGGACACCAAAAGGATTGGGTTGGCTGAGCGAACAGCTAAAGGGGGTCAACAAGGATGAATTGCTCAAACAAATGTTGAGACTTCGTCAACTCCATTGTGCAATTTGGACCGAGTGTGTTTGGCAGATTGCGGATGCCACCAAATCCGAAACAAAGTTTATTATCTCTGACCATCCTGTTACAGTCTACAATCGAAGATGTGGTCCTCGTTCCCAGTGGTGCCGTGGATTCAATGATCCGGATATACGGTTTCAAGCCACGCATACGCTTTTTCCGCTGGCATTGGACAAAATTCTCATCCTGACGAACCTATCTTGGGTCAGAAATCCTTACCAATCGGAAGTGGGCGTGCGCCCAAACCCAAACCCATTTCGCAGTGCAATTTTTAAGATCACTGATATTCAGACGCTACGTCACCTGAGTGAGGAAGAGGTCCGCCAAATAAACTTCATTATTAAGAGTCGGGCGCTGCGCTACATTGCGGCTGGAAAGGAGGAGTGGCTCTACCCGGAGAAGCATGTTTCAAAGTCACAATGGAATGTCTATGGTGACGGATACCTATTTATGCCAGACCCTCGTGCTATTCACCTCGGTGGGGAAATTATGTGGGGAAACGCGGATGGCACTGGGGGAGCAATGGACGAATACGGACGACGCCCTTGGGATAAGGATTACGGAGTGGAAGGGAGAACACATCAAGAAGGCAATACCCTCTACCGCTTTAAGGGAGAATTTGCTCGCAGATACGGGCCGTATCGTAGGGGGAGGAGTTTTGAAACCACACGACTTGAGGATGAGCGCGATACTGACGAATTCCATCAATACCATTTAGGTCTTGAGAAGAGTAAAGGGAGAATCAAGTAGCGCATTACTAAGAGAAAAAAGCAATTCTAGTAGAATTCCAAATTAAGGTTTAGGCACATCCTGCACCTCTGCCTCCTTCCTCAGCCTCATCCGTCTGACCCATTCGTTTTCGCCTTCCAACGAAATCCGCTTCTCCTCAACCTCCCGCATGGTGGTCGCTCGAATTTCCCGATACAGCTCCTCCGGCGGCACGCCATAGACGGTGGCGAGCTTGAAAAGGTTCGCCACGCTCGGCATTCCATAGCCCTTTTCCCAATCCGACATGCGATCCGAGTTCAGGTGTCCCAAAAGCTGGGCAACCTCGATCTGGAGCATTCCCTTGGCTTTTCTCAACTCACGAAGATTGTTTGTGTAGTGTTGCATGATGGTAATGATAAGGTGATTAACTACTCCTGATAGGGGGCGAGACTTGCCAGAAGCGGCAAGTGCCCGATTGTGCTAAAATTGGTATCAATGCCAACCCCTGCAGAGCGCCAACTTTCCTTTGAGGCCACCCGCCAGTTCCAGGAGATATGGCAGGATGAGTTCGGACAGTTTCTTTCCGATGACGAGGCTCAGCAGAAGGGGATCGAGCTACTCAGATTTTTTGATCTCCTCGCTCGGCCGGATGGTGATCCCGTCGCATCGCCCCGCTACCGCTCCGTGTCATTCGGTGGACGTGCCACCTGCGATTTGAAGTGTCGGTAGATGCGGGCCGCAGCGATTTGGATTCTGTGCAAATTCCGAACTTCGTCTAAGTGCGCCAGCTCTGGGCAGAAATGATAAACAAAGGTCAGGTACCTTTAACCAATCGAAACCTTTTATTGGCGTGTATCTATTTCTTTAATTAATCTGTACAATTGAGTGATTACTCACTAACCACTAACTCGAAAAATGGCGAAAGGAAACAATGCGCATCGGAAAGAAACGAAGAAGCCGAAGAAGGTTAAATAATTTAAAACTTTCAAAATCCTCCGCTTCTCGGAATCAGCACCTCCTTTACTAAAGGAGGAATAAGATTTTGATTATACAAATATCATCTAACACTAAAAAATACTATGGCAAAACGAATGGCGCACGATATCAAGAATAAAACCTCTCGCTCAAAAAAGACCGCAAAGCGACGAGCGATTAGTAAGGCACGAAAAGAAGCACATAAAAAGAAGTAACTGTCTGGTTGAGGTGTAAATGGAAAGAAAAAGGCCCTGAAAGATTGCGCCCCCTCGAGTCCCTCGGGGCAAGCAATCTTTCAGGGCTTTTTCGGGTCTCTTAATGTTACGGTCTGGGGTGAAGATGATTATTTAATCGAAATCGCACTTGCACCACATCGGTTGCAATCACCTTGTCTCCAAGTACGGCTTTTTTGTTGTTGATTAGTACTCCGCCTTTCTCAATCAGGGTGTCGGCTTCGCGTCGGCTAGTAGAATGCTTTTTCCATGCGAGGTATTTGTTTATCCGCATCGGGAAAATAACGGGTGACTCGGCAGGATTTTTTGCTAGACTATTCTTTTTGTCTTTGGGTGAATTGCGCATAGGTCGATAGTACTGGTGTTTGTATATTTTATCAAGTGAGTACGGTATACTACCCCTATGTTACAAGAGTCCAGCGAGATGCCTATAGAAAAGATTCCGACACGAGAAGAGGTGATTCAGATCTTTGAGCAATATGTCACAGACTATCGAATCGTCTATGAGCAGTTTGATCAGTATGGCCCTGTGTTGCTTTATATAGAAGTCTCGGGAGACAAGCCCGGTGAGACTGTTCAATACCAGTATATGCGTAAGGGAAATTTTTCTGGACAGCCAGAACGGTCAGCAACTACTATGCACATTGTATATTACAAAGATGGTGTGCCGATGGGCGGATACAACATCGCTTGTTATATCGATGAGACCGGACAGTGGGAGGAGCAAAACAAGCCTCTGTGATTATAATATGAAAGTATATGTCTGAATCATTTGAAAAACCGAAAGTAGCCGAAGCGGAAGTGATCGATGGGCTTGATCGATTGGGGATTGAAGATGTGTCAGCGAAGGCGCTTCTCGATATATTTGTCCTGCAACTTCAGGCAGAATCGGATGCGAAAGGGCAAGAGGGTGGGGAGGTATCCGCCCGCGCTAGTCTCGAGGCTGATTTTGCGCTCGCCAGTCTCTATGCAAAAACTCAACGCTACAGAAATGAGGCCTATGATGCCCTCGAACAGCTCTTTGATCAGGCCTCGGCTCACGGTTTTGATGATATTGTCAAAAATTGTCGTCGGGTGATGGAAGAGTTGAATCAATCAGAGGGGGAGTAACGAACAATTCACAACAGACAACGTACAACCAGATAAAAAAGACAGATCCCTCGAAAATCGCTTGCCCCGAGGGATTCGAGGGGGAGCAATTTCGGGGGAATCGCTTTAAAGGCTCAACCTATACAGAGCATTTTGGGTTGAGCCTTTAAGCCAAACCAGTGAGCCGTTAGTCTTGTAGCGTGGCTAAAACACAGCGCTAATAGCGCTGTGTTCGCCCTAGGGCGTACGGTGTACACCGGGCTAGCCCGAACAGCTTGAGTACAAGCTGTTTTAGGGCTCGGTTGAGCCATTTTTGAATTTTAGCACCACTTTTGAGCTGTAGGAATTTCTAAAATCCAAAAATTTTGCTGAACCCTCTCTTCTGATTGTGAGTTGTGTGTCGCCTGCTCTTGTCTGTCGTCTGTTGTCTGTGTTCTGTCGTCTATTTTTCACCTATTGCTCGATAGAGCCCCCCTATGGTATACTGACCGTCGTTATACATAATCAATTTATATGGCACCAAAAACCAATTCTGCCTTTATGAAGCCGCTCACTGTGAGCGCAGACCTCGCCGCTGTTGTCGGTAAGGGTCCAATGCCTCGATCGGAAGTTGTTAAAGCTCTCTGGGTATACATCAAGAAGAACAATCTTCAGGATGCAGCCAACAAGCGCAATATCAATGCCGATGCAAATTTGAAGAAAGTGTTTGCTGGCAAGGCGGTGGTCAATATGTTTGAGATGACCAAGCTTGTTTCGAAACATTTGTCTTAATTTTCTTTAGAAAAGACACAAACAAAAAGAGTGGGCGCTTCGCGCCCACTCTTTTTGTTTGTTGACAGAATATGGTTTAGGGATGATAATGAAAGGAGTGCAATGAAGCACAGAAGCGTAGTCGAATTTCTAAAAGTTTAAAATACAATCATAATGCAAGGTACAATCAAAACGCTGAACCCACGAGGATTCGGATTCATTGCTCGCGCAGGCGAGACAAAGGATTTGTTTTTCCACTCGTCACAGCTAAATGGTGCCCGCTTTGAGGAACTCAAAGAAGGTGATGCAGTCACTTTCGAAGTCACACAGGGTGATAAGGGTCCTGCGGCAACCAATGTTTCTCGCGCATAAGCGGTAACCTTTAAAATCATCTCGTCTGCTTCGTTGTCGACTCCGTCCGCTTGCTCCGCCGAGGCGGATTGGTCGCGGTACTCATCGACGCCTCGCATCCAAAATAATTTTAAAGGTTCCGAAGATGCAAAAGAAAACCGCCTCGACACGAAAGTGTCAAGGCGGTTTTCTTTTGCTTCCTTGTATTCGTCTAACTACTAACTACTAACTACCGCTGTCCGTTTTGTCTATTCCGTGGTACAGTACCCCCTCATGGCAAAAGCAGATACCATACTTTCATTTGAAGACGCGTCGTTTGAATACGGCCACAACAAACCCATCTTGGATGAGGTGAATTTTTCTGTCCGTCGAGGGACCAAGACGACCATTATGGGACAAAACGGCGCGGGTAAAAGTACCCTTTTTCAGCTTATCACTAGCGGACTTCAACTTGAGTCCGGAAATGTAAATATTTTAAATGGGGTCAGTATCGCCCTCTCTCGCCAAGTGATCCCGCGCGCTGATATGGAGCTGACTGTCAGAGCATTTTTTGAAAAGTGTTTTCCGCAAAAAATATATGACATTGATCCTCGCATCGATGAGGTACTTGAGGTGGTCAATTTAAAGGGGCACGAAAAAATGCACCAGCGAATCGTCAAGACTTTTTCGGGCGGTCAGCAAGCCCGTCTCTTGCTTGCATCAGCGCTCATCCAAGACCCAGACTTGCTTCTACTTGATGAGCCGACCAACAATCTCGACAAGGCTGGTATCGAGCATCTCACTCAATTCTTGGTTACTTATAAAAAGACGGTAATTGTGATTTCTCACGATGCGGAATTTCTCAATGCGTTTTCTGACGGTGTGCTCTATCTCGATGTCCACACACACAAAATCGAGCAATATTCGGGCAACTATTTTGATGTGGTCAAAGAGATTTCTGCTCGTATTGAAAAAGAAAATCGAAAAAATGCGCAACTTGCCAAAGAGATTCAAGAAAACAAAGACAAGGCAAACTTTTTTGCCAACAAAGGCGGGCAGATGCGTCTCGTGGCAAAGCGGATGCGTGAAAAAGCCGACGAGCTTGAAGAGTCAAAAGTTGAAGTACGAAAAGAGGACAAAACCATTCGTCCATTTATTATTCCGATGCAAGAAGGGATTGTAGGTGAGGCGATTAGTATCTCATCCTTTTCGGTGATGGGCAAAAATCATAAACCTGTCTCACGAAAAGCCGAAATTGTATTAAAAAAGGGTCAGCACCTACTCTTGCGCGGGCCAAATGGTATTGGTAAAAGTACGCTACTTGAATCAATTGCCAAAGGTGAAGCCAAGGGCGTAAAAATAGTACCTGGAGTGAAAGTCGGCTACTACCGACAAGATTTCTCGACACTCAATTTTGAGGATACGGTCTATCAGTCTTTGATGGCGGTGATGGATAAGCAGATAGAGGAGACGATGCGCACCACGGCGGCAGGCTTTTTGATTACTGGTGAAATGATTCATACCAAAATCGGCAGCCTTTCTGAAGGGCAAAAAGGTCTGGTGGCGTTTGCGCGATTGGTGCTAGAAAAACCGGGACTGTTGATTTTGGACGAGCCGACCAACCATATCAACTTTCGCCATCTGCCGATTATAGCCCGTGCCCTTTCTGAATTTAAGGGTGCGATGATTGTGGTCTCCCATGTTCCGGAATTTGTGTCACAAATACGGATTGATGAAATCTTGGATTTGGAAAAATAGACTCTTCTATAATTTTCTTTAAAAATGGTATACTTGATTCAGGAAAATTGTTATTACTATCTTTACAGGATTTATTATGCCAAACAAGATTCTCGGTGACAGTGAGGCTCCAGCAAAAGGACAGCAGGTCATTACAGCGTGTGCGTTTATTCATCATAATTTTAACGGAGTAGAAAAAGTATTTTTACCAAAACGGGCAGATACCAAGAAATTTCTTCCCGGTGTGTATGAACTTCCTGGTGGACACATTGATTATGGTGAGGATATTATTGATGGACTCAAGCGTGAGATGACAGAAGAACTTGGAATGAATATAACAGTCGGGGATCCTTTTGCTATTTTTACGTATGTGAATCACATTAAAGGCTCTCATTCGATACAGGTTAGTTATTTTGCAAAGTTTTCTGATGCAATAGAAAAGATTAAGCTTGACGCAGAAGTGCATTCAACTTTTGGTTGGTTTGCGGAGAATGAATTGGATAAAGTGGTCAGTACTATCAAGGGAAAAGATGATCCAGAAATTCAGGTAATGAGAAAGGGATTCAGTTTACTTAACAAAAAGTCTTTACTTTTTGGGTAGGATGGAAACTATTTTTATTGATTATCAAAATATATGAAAATAAAAGAAATTGCTTTTGTGTGTTATCCGGTAGACGATGTGGTGCGAGCACGAGCGTTTTATGAGGGGATATTGGGACTGACGCCTGGAAGTGTCTCCGAAGGCGAGGGGTACGCGTTTGTTGAATATTATATGGGAGATCATACGCTGGCTATTGGGCACGGCGCGCCAAATTTTAAGACTGGAAAGACTGGCGCGACGGTGGCGCTTGAAGTTGACGATTTTGATCAGGCTATTACAGAATTAAAAGACAAAAAGGTGAACTTTATCATGGATTGCCTTGATTGTCCGGGGTGCAAAATGGCTTTGGTTGCCGATCCTGAAGGCAATCAGATTATGATTCATCAGAGGAAGAAATAATCCGGTAATACGCGCAGAAATTAAAAGGCTAAGCCTCCGGCTTAGCCTTTTAGCGTGGCTCAACAGAGCCGTTTTTAAAAATACCGTTTTTCACTGTTTTGTGGCTGAATGAGTTCCTGAAATGTACCCAGTTGTCCAGCACAACTGTAAAGAATATCCTCCCGATGGGCGGTCGATATCGAGAATATCTCCGACAAGGTAGAGGTTCGGGTAGAGTCGTGACTGCATTGTCTTAAAATCAACTTCTGAAAGAGCGACACCACCGGAAGTGACGATAGCTTTGTCGACGCCGAGTAGTCCTGAGACGTGCATCGGAATTGCTTTAAGAAGCTGTACGAGCGCGAGGCGCTCAATTCTAGTGACACTGTTACACTTTGTGTCAGCCTTGATGTTTGAAAGTTCCACCACCACTGTGGCGACTGCTCCCAGCACGATCTCGCCCAAGACATTTTTAAATTTCTTGTTGGTGTGGGTTTTAAATAATTCTTGGAGTTTGGTATTGAGCTTGCCATAATCGTCGGCGGGGAAGAGGTCGAGGGAAATAATCACTTCTCCGTATTTGAGCAGTTCGGCGATATCGGAGCTCATATTGAGAATGGTTGGACCACTCACGCCGACGTGGGTAAACAATATTTTACCTTTATGCGCGCTTTGTTTTTTATCATTTTGAAGCAGGGTCAGTTTTACTTCGGGTAAGGTTACTCCCGAAAGCGTTTTTACCCACTTGTCGCTCAAAGTGATTGGAACAAGTGATGCAACAGGCTCGGTGACGGTATGTCCGAGCTTTGTCAGCCATTTAAATCCATCTCCGGTCGAGCCAGTCTCGGGACGAGATTTGCCACCGGTGGCGAGGACAAACTTTTTGGCTTGAATTTCTTCTCCATTTTTTAATTTCACGGCGATAATCTTTTTGGTTGCAACATCGGTGACAAAATCTATCACAGATGCATTTGACCGCACGGTCACATTTCCTTTTTTCAAATAATCGACAAGCGTGTCCCAGACAGATTGCGCGGTGTTGCTTTCAGGAAACACACGAAGCTCGTTTTCGATTTTGGTCGGCATCGCACGGGAGTGGAAAAAGTCGAGCGTTTCTTTGACACTCCATTGTGAAAAAGCCGAAAAGAGGAATTGATCATTGCCCTTAAATTTTGCCAAAAGCTTTCGAGTATCAAATTGCGCATTGGTGACATTGCATCGTCCACCGCCAGTGATCAAAAGCTTCTTCCCCAGTGAGTCGTTTTTCTCAAGCAAGAGCACTTTTGCCCCAAGTTCAGACGCCCGCCCAGCCGCCATCATCCCCGCAGGTCCACCGCCAATAACAACCACGTCCCAGATGGTATTTACTCCTTGTTTTGAGCCATTTTTCATACACTGGCATAGTAGCAGATCGCAAGATACTTGACAAGTCAATCTTTCGGATATATACTATACACAGAAATCAAGTACCTTAAAAAGAAAAGGACTAAAAACCTCCGCCACAGCTCCGAACCTCGCTTTTGCGGGTGTCGGAGCTGTGGCGAAGAGTCCAGCATGCAAAAAACCGCAACGCGTTCAAAAAGAACATGTTGCATATCAGAAAGAAACAAGTCATGAACGACGCGTTTATCATGGGACAAGGATTGGGACATCAGCTTGAACAGGCTCTTGCCCGGAACGATTGGACATCGCAGTTGGTGCACCAAGCGACGGGCGGAGTTTTTCTCGGCGACGTCAAAGCGGTTCTCGAGGGTCGCGCGAAAATCGTGCCCACCGAGACGGCACCTGTTGTTGAAGAGTTGACCACCCTCATTCCTCTCCGCTCCAACATCCCCCTCGGCGCCCACAAGGCCCGGCCGATGTCGAAGCTGTTCAAGAATGGTGACAGTGTGAAATACTACTACCGGGACGATTGTTTCGATAGCTGGTTTGTTGCCAACTGTCCCGAGTCAGTGGCCGGCACTGCCCGCCTCGTCAAGACCCCCAAGGTCATGACTTTCAAGCAGATGGCCCAGAGCGCAACGGGTCTCAAGACAGAATCACTCGTCAACCTCTCCCGTGCCATCGTTTCTCAAGGCCTCGACATCACCCCGGAGCAATGGAACGATCAGATCGTGGCCACGCAGAGGGGCGAGGATGTCCTCCTCACCAACGGCTATGCCTCTTTCGCGTTCGCGCGGACTGGCAAGAAGCTCAAGGATGAGAAGGGCGATGAGTATGACGAGGTCGTTATGCTCTACGCCGATCGCGACGGCGACGGCCGGTGGGGTGCCGACGTCTACAGGCTCGGCAGCGACCTCGAGTGGAATGCCGGCCTCAGGCTTTTGCTCCGCAACCAAAACTAGGACCCTCGGGCCCTTTGACACTTCGCTCAGCACTCTGGTGCTGGGCGATTTCTTTTTGCATTTTTGCCTATTCTTTATATACTTATCTTCAAGAATTTGCTGGCATACTCGGCAATAGCTTGGTGTGGCGAATTCTGCAACATTCAGGGGTCGTGGTAGGGGTCAGGTACCTTTGATTAATAACAAATCGATGAAGGAATTCGGGGCTAATTATCAGGGTTTTATAGGAAATAGGCTTGAATTGCTTGACAAATATATCGTATTGGTATATACTTATCTGGTACTCAATTTCTCATTAGTTTTGCTGTTTGGCGGGTAAGTGCCAAACCTAACGCAACCGCACGGTTCTGTATCTAAACTTTCGAGACATCCCAATCACTCTATTATCTAACGATTGGAGGTACGAAAGCATATATGTATCAAAACAGACAATCGTCATTTCGAGGCCGATCAAACGGTCCCGCAAGAAGCTTTGGAGGGAAACCACATTTCGGAAATAGAGGTGGTGGAGGTAGAGGGGGTGGCCGTCAAGGTCGCACCGAGAAAATCGACTTTGCTCGATTTATCAACAAAGTGGTAGTCACTGAAGAGGCTGAAGTATTTACTCCAGAACACTCATTCCAGGACTTCGCACTGCTTCCTCTTTTGAAGCAAGGCATTGTAACAAAAGGTTACAGCACGCCGACTCCGATTCAAGACCGTGCAATTCCGCATGTGCTTCTTGGACATGATGTGGTGGGTATCGCAAACACGGGCACGGGTAAGACTGCCACGTTTTTGATCCCGCTCATCAACAAAGTACTCAACAAACGACAAGAGCAAATTATGATCATTGTGCCAACACGTGAACTCGCGATTCAAATCGATGAGGAACTCGCTGATCTTTCAGCTGGCATGAAAATCTTTTCAGTGTGTTGTGTCGGAGGCGCGCCGATCAATCGTCAGATTTCACAACTTCGCTACCAGTACAATTTTATTATCGGTACTCCGGGTCGCTTGAAGGATTTGATCAATCGTAAAATGATTTTCCCAAATGAGTTTAATACGATTGTCCTCGATGAGGCAGATCGAATGCTTGATATGGGATTTGTAAACGATATGCGTGCGATTATGACCGCAATGCCAAAGACTCGTCAGACACTTTTCTTCTCAGCGACTTTGTCGACTGATATTGAAAAGTTGATTCGCGAGTTCTTGCGTGAGCCGATTCGTATCTCGGTGAAAACCCAAGATACTTCAAAGAATATTGAGCAAGATGTGATTCATGTAAAACGTGGCACACACAAGCTTGATATGCTTCAGGATCTATTGAAACAAAAAGATTTGACCAAAGTGTTGATCTTCGGACGAACAAAACATGGTGTCGAGCGACTATCTAGAGCGCTTGCGGACAAAGGGTTTAAGGCCGAATCAATTCACGGAGACAAAAATCATTCTCGACGACAGAAAGCATTGAAGCTATTTAAAGATAGTCAGGTGCAGGTGCTTGTGGCGACCGATGTGGCCGCTCGAGGACTGGATATTGCAGATGTCAGTCATGTCATCAATTACGACCTTCCGGCAACCAATGACGATTATATTCATCGAGTTGGTCGAACGGGTCGAGGGAATAAACGCGGTAAGGCGTTGACCTTCATTGAAGAAGGCCAGAACCGTTAAAAATCAATTAAATCACCTCGTCTACTTTGTTGCGGTTCGGATTTTCTATTCACCATATACGAATATGGCTCAGTCGAAAATCCTCCCGCGCCTCGTATCCAAGGCAATGCAATTGGTTTTAAAGAATCAGTGATTTTGTAACAAGGTGAATAGAGTACCAAGAGGGGCGCACTTCGTGCGCCCCTCTTGCATTTTCCCTATTCGTGAGTACTATCAACTCTGGAACAAGTTCTCTTACAGAAAGGTTTGTCATGAAAATGTGTTTTTTGGGTCCTCTCGGCACCAATAGTCACGAATTCGCCCTTAGGGCAAAGAAATTTCTCGAAAGTAAACAGCCTCCGTATGCTGAATACGTGAATGTCGATATTGAGCTTTGTCCTTGCAAAACCAATACCGAGGTGCTTGCTATGGCTTCACGTGAGCAATGCCTGGGTGTGGTGGCTTTGGAAAATTCGACGGGTGGACTGGTCGATGAGACCAAACAGTTTTGGTTACAGTCAGATACGGTAAATCCACTGACATGCGTGATTGGTGAATTTCGTCTGTCGGTTGAACACCATCTGCTTGCCCCCGCGCATGTTACTGACGTTTCTCAGTTGACGGCGGTGATGTCTCATCCGCAGGCACTTCTTCAGTGTTCGCGATTTTTTGACACCAATCCGACTATCGAAAAGTTAACTTCAACTTCGACAGCCGCTGCTGCAAAGACAGTCTCAGAAATGAGAGTCGCGCAGATGGTTGGCGCAATTGCTCCGAGGCTCTCGGCAGAGATATACGGGTTACCGATTCTGATGGGGCATCTTGAAAATTCGCTGCGTAACACGACTCGGTTTCATTTGTTGGCACCACGTCCGTCGCCAATCTATCCGACTGGAACTGACCGGACGGCGATTATCTTTGAGACGCCCGATGTTTCGGGTGCCCTTGTGGATGCGCTTAACACGATTCGTCCCGGAGGGATCAATCTCTCCTCGATACATTCCATACCGCTCGGTGAGGAAGATAAATTCGCTTTTTATTGCGAGTTCAATCGTCACCGGCTTGATCCCGAAGGTTCAGCCATTCTCACTCGACTCCAGACGTTGACCAGCAGACTGATTGTGCTCGGTTCGTTTCCGCAAGAGACGAAACGAAACGGAGGTGTGAAATGATCTCAAAACGCATCGCCATCTTCGGATGCAATGGTCAATACGGTCAATGGCTCACTCGGTTTTTCCAAGATCGAGGTTGTGGGGTAATGGGCTGTGATGCTCCGCACAAGATGCACTCGCCATTTCAAAAGAATCAGCGGATAGTTGATATGATGAAATGGGCGGAAGTGGTTATCTTTGCGGTGCCGATCAAAGCCACCGTTGATCTGATTCGTACACTTACGCCACTGTCTCGTTCGGATCAGCTCTGGCTCGACATTACGTCGATCAAGGCTCCAGCCGTTGCCGCGATGCTTGAATCGAAAGCAGAGGTGGTGGGAATGCACCCACTCTTTGCTCCGCCGCAAAGCGACACGTGGGAAGGCCTAACTGTCGCTATCTGTCCGGTGCGCTTGAATGAGTGGAAACCCTGGTTTCAATCTCTGATGCGTGAGCTCAAAGCTACCGTCAAAGTAATTGATGCGCGGGAGCATGACAAGCTAATGCTCCACAGTCAAAATATGCCACACCTCTGCGCGCTGGCTCAAGCGATGTTGCTTCGGCTGTTTGTGATCGAGCCTCAAAAGCTCTTGGTCTATGGCACTCCGGTATCACGCAAACAGTACGAGATGGTAGCGCGGATTTTATCCAAACCGCCAGAGGTGTATGCTGATATCCAGATGCATAATCCGGATAGTCTCGTGATGATCGATGCTCTGATCAAGTCGCTTGAGCGTCTCCGTAGCATCATTGCCCGAGGGGACAGGGAGGCGTTCATCGCTGAATTCCTCCTACTTCGAGAATACTTCGGTGAGGCATTTCTGGCAGATGTCCTCGCTTCTTCCGAACAGAAGAAAAAGTAATTGTTCTATAACGCAAGCCCGCGCACGAAGTGCGCGGGCTTTTTCTATTTTTTCTTCTTCACTCCCGATTCAATTTCGTAAATCACATCTTTACGTTCCACCACCACTTTCCATCCATTGATTTTTGCGTGGCGATAAAGTAGTTTGTTGGGATTAAAACAAATCGGTGTCTCTACTATCTCAAGCATCGGGATATCGCCCTCCGTGTCGCCAACAGCGATTGATCCCTTGAGCGTCAGTCCTTGTTTTTCCACTGCCCGCTTCACGATATTAGCCTTGTTGGCAATCAGGTGGAGGTCGGTGATCTTGCCGGTAAACTGGTCTTCCGGACCGAGCTCATAAAATCGCCCATACACCTTGTCAAAACCTAAATGGGCGCAAAATTTATCGAGTACGCCTTTTGGTGATTGAGAAATAGCCAACAGAAAATAGCCTTTCTTTTTTAATTCTTTCAGGAGGTCGCGAGTAAAGGCATAGACTTCATCTTTGTGTTCTTGTACCACTCGTTCACCCACCGCAATGAATTCTTTGTATGCCACTCCGGGAAGATGCTTCATAAAGCTGTCGATGGCGGCGGAAAGATAGGTTTGATAATCGCCTTTGCGATTGATCCATCGCCGATATTCTTTTTCGTATGATTTTTTTGCTGAGGTGGGAAAAACTTTTGCCAGCACTAGCGCATCGAGGAGTTCGGTAAACAGGCTCGATCTAAAAATGGTCCCATCGATATCAAAAATAGCCACTTTTTGCATCGCCCTATGGTACGCTTCTCACGGCTTTGATGCAAGAATAGTTTGGGGTAACAAAAAGGCGCAAAACTTGGAAAGGTTTTGCGCCTCAGAGACCTACCGACGATGAGTGGTGTCACACACATCGGTGAGCGCATACACTGCTCGTTCGGCGAGAGACCGTTTGACCAAGTGGAGGATGGCAAGCACGCCGTCTTCATTTGCGTCAACTGGTCTACACAACTCCACCGACTCGTATATTCGACTCACTCGCTCCTGATTATTTTTGATCAGACAAACACGATATCGTCGGCCTGATGGTTGAGTCCGACAAGCCTCGTCGTCGTGGATTCGTCTGACGATAGTCTTTTGTTCACCGTGGCAGGTGATGGACAAAAAATCTTCAGCGTTGAGCCGTTCTTCTTTGAGGAGCGGGACTAGGGGGATCCGGTCGCCTCCTAAATGATGATGGCACACCGCCAGTGCGTACACTACCCGTTCACGACCACTGTCTGGAAAATCACCGAGCGCGGCCAGTCGAAAGTGCTCTCCGCCGTTAAAACACCGCAAGAGGTTGCGTACCAAAAGGAGTGTCATAAGTGGTTCTTGAGTAAGAGGTACAAATCTAGGGTAGATAGTACACAGTGGGGAATATTAAATCAAATGGCGGTTCTGGTTGACAGAAGCATTTATATTTGTAATAATAGAATCAGAAATGAACTGTGTAACAAGAAGGGATTTGTATGGCAAAAGAAAAATGTTTTTGGTTTGTGCATGCGCTTGATGCCAACACCAATCGGATCGTGGCGGGGAATTTTGAAGGGCGCACTGATGAGCACTTCCATTTCGACACACCGTGCAAAGACGGCGTTCGTCGCCATTTGTGGGAGTGTCCGAGTTATGAGCTGATTACCCGGCTTCGGGCAGATGCGGAAAAGCTCTCGTTGAGGTTTCAAGTCTTTTGTCGCAAAGGGCTTTTTGGTAAGCCGGAATTATGGATGTTTTCCGATGTGACAAAAAAGGAGTCCTCGGCAGTGAAACGAGAGTCTTCGTCACCGTCTCAAGATAAAAAAGCCTCCTCGCTACTTTCTGTTCCAGGAGTAAAACGGGGGTCCCAAATAGTGTTACCTCCGCAGGTGGGGTAGCAGAAAATCTACAGACCGCTTGTACCTGATTCATAAGGGCGAGGCGGTTTTTTGTTACTCAAAATACTGTGAAAGTCTATATTTTAAGCCGTATTTTTGATAAAAGGGGATAACTTACTTGACTTTATAGGTGGGCTATGATATACTAGCTATACCATCAGGTTTTGAGCTTGTCTAGAGATAGCCTAGCCGGAACCAAGAACGGTGGAGTTCAGTCACAACAAACAACACGAAAGGCATCCCATGAACAGCCCGCCCATGCAGTCGTCGGTCCTCGCCAAGTCCACCCCCATGAAGTCACTCGAGAACAACGGCCTCGGCCTCGCCACTGAACACCAGAACGGCGCGACCACCACGGCCTCCGGCGTCATCAGTTTCGGCAAGCAGTAGGTCCGCCATGACCGGACTTGTCGACTGAAGGCTCCGAACACGAAAGGCACTGCGCCATGAAGCCCTTCTACTAGCGACGATTCACATCGTACGCCTCAGCCGATTCTCGCAAGAGAATCGGCTGTTTTTATTTTTGAGACAAAAGAAAACCGCTTCTTGAAAAAGAAGCGGTGCGGTTATTGTCGACTAAACCACTCAGAGAACTCACACACACGACTTTTGTGGATGATGAGCATTTCTCCCTCAGTCGATGTAATTTCCTTTGAGGGGTTTATCGATTGAGTAACCCATCCTCCCGGCGACGAATAAATTTCGATCCAAACAAAGCCGAGCTGTTGACTGATGCCGAGCACGGGAACCAAATCCCAAGGGGTTTGTTTGCCTGCTTGGAGTATCACGCCGCCAACTTCACCTTTCCAAAGACGAGCCATATGGGTGCCGATCGAGCCACCAGCAACCTCGATGTTTTTAAACAAACCACCATCTGCTTTTCTTTGAGCAATTTGTTGTATTCCGGGTGAATGAATCCGAGGGTCGTCGCGAAGCAGAACATATTGACTACCGAGACTGAGTTTGTGGTCGATCCGGAGAGACTCGTATTTATCGTCTCTCAAATTAAGCCGGTGCACTTGAGTCGATTCGGGACGATAGTAATACATCTCGTGTGTCATCACATCTCCAACGACTGCTGCGATGACGACTCCATCGTAGACCAATCCGAGCATGCTACCGACACCGTGTGATTGCCGGCGAATGAATGCTTTGGTACCGTCGAGCGGATCAACGGTAAACCAAGCGTCAACACCTGGCTCGGTGCACGCAATCTGCAGACTGTTTTCCTCACCGATGATCCCAAAGGTTGGGAAGCATTCCCTCAAACTCTTTTCGTAAATTACTTGGGCTGCGTAATCGGCGGTGGTAACAAAATCCTGACCCAGTTTATAGTCGGTGCTTTTTTCCTCAGCCTCAAAACGGGCGCGATTTTGCCAAACCGATTCCATTGCTCGCCTGGTGATTTCTTTCATCAGGATGCCAATGGCATGAGCGGTCATTTGTCCGTATAGTTGTGGTTGCATAATTCAATGTGCTGATTGTTCCTTTTTCAATCTAGCACAAGGAGGTATGAAGTATCAAGTGTGAATGAAGTATTAAGTAAAAAGTATGGGCTTTACCCTGTCTTTTCTTATGCTTTATACATTATACTTTTTACATTATACTAGTGGCATGCCCGCCTCAAAAATTAGCCTCGAGAAAGCCAAGCAGGATAAACTTTTTTATGTCGTTGCCAATGTGGTGGTCTACCGTGAGTCCGATGGCAGATGTTTGATCTTGAAACGTGATCCTCGAGAAAAAGCCCATCCAAGCAAATACGCGGTCACGGGTGGTAAGCTCGAGTGGAAAGATTTACCGGTAGACAAACCGACCCGCGTCAATGGTGATGTGCTCGACTATCAAGATGCCATCGAAAAATTATTGATTCGAGAAACAAAGGAGGAAGCCGGTATCGATATTCATCCAGATTTTCAATATATCAATAGTGTGGCATTTATCCGTCCCGACGAAGTACCGGTCATTTTGATAAAATTTTGCGCGCGCTACAAAGCGGGAGAGGTGGTACTCGAAAAAGGCTCATTTACTGATTTTGCATGGGTCAATGCAAAAGAAGTGAAAGAATATGACTGCATAGACGGCATCAGTAAAGAGGTTGGTGACACTATCGCTGTGTATCGTGGCTGATTGCCCGTGTCACCACCTTCCTAGTCCTATGGAAAAAATAAAACATCACAATTTTCCCGTCACCATTGAGAATTTGAAAGGGACATATAAGTCGTTTGGCGATGATGATACCAAATATCCGCTCAAAGGGATTACCTATCCTGTTGATTATGGCTACATTAAGGGCTATGTTGGAGAAGACGGCGACCCACTTGATGTGTTTGTTGGGACGGGAGAGGTGAGTGGCTTTATCCGAGTGTGGCGTCTTGATGTGCCTTCGGAAACCAAGATTTTCTTGGATGTTACCCCCACTGAACTCGATGCCATTGTGGGCGCCTTCAAGCCGGTGTTGGTTGAGTATGAGTGTTTTCAAAGTAGCGCAG
>JBBTSQ010000037.1:0-13693 GCA_038078755.1 Patescibacteria group bacterium | reverse complement strand
TTTGTGATAGGCACCTGTAGACGGCACGTGGACGAGTACTCTCGTACACAGTGTTCGACGATTTACCAAAATCGCCTAACTTAGTTCGAAGTCGAATCAACAATGAAAACTGTCTTTTCTCTGTTTTCATTGTTATACTTCTCGCATATGCTAGATATCCACCTCTACAACACCTTCACTCGTAAAATTGAGCTTTTTAAGCCACTCACAGCGCACAAAGTCGGTATATACCACTGCGGCCCAACCGTCTATGACGATGCCCATATTGGAAACCTGCGTGCGTATATCTTTGCCGATATTCTCCGGAGAACGCTCGAATATAATAAATATACAGTTACGCAGGTAATAAACATCACCGATGTTGGTCATCTATCAACAGACGCCGATTCGGGCGAAGATAAAATGACTCGAGCGCTCGTTCGTCTTAACAAGCCATTCACCCTCGAAGCAATGCTAGAAGTTGGTACTATCTACACAGAACATTTCAAATCTGACCTACAGGCACTTAATATCGAATCTCCCCATCACCTTCCACGGGCCAGTGAACATATAGCAGAAGATGTTGCCCTTATTTCTCGTCTTGAGAATAAGCAATTAATCTACCGCACATCAGACGGTGTCTATTTTGATACCGAGAAATTTGGTACATATGGCGCACTTGGCGGTTTGAATAAAGACCCTGAAAGCACACTCTCTCGTACAGAGCAAAACACCGAAAAAAGAAATCCACGTGATTTCGCCTTATGGAAATTTAATACCACTCTCGGCTGGGAATCTCCGTGGGGTAAAGGTTTTCCGGGCTGGCACATTGAATGCTCTGCGATGTCTACAAGATATCTCGGTGCTAAATTCGATATTCACACGGGAGGAATTGACCATATTCCAACTCACCATAACAATGAAATAGCGCAATCCGAAGGAGCGGGCGATCCTTTTGCTCAATTGTGGATGCATAATGAATTCCTGACTATTTCTGACTCAAAAATGGCGAAATCTGATGGCAATTTCTTAACCCTAAAGAGTTTGACCGAAAAAGGGTACTCTCCGATCGCGTATCGCTACTTGATTCTTTCAGCACACTATCGAACTAGAATAAATTGGAGTTTTGAAGCACTTGATGGTGCTCAAAATACCTTGCAGAGGCTTTATAGTTTTTTCAAAACACTACCGGAAAGTGGAGAGACACAGCGTGATTATCTCGAAAGATTTACCGAAGAGATTAATACTGATTTGGACACCCCCCGAACGCTCGCGACTGTGTGGGAATTGGTAAAGGACGAGAATGTATCCCCGGCAGATAAACGAGCCACACTCCTAAATTTTGATAGTGTACTTGGCCTAAGACTTGGTGAACAAGAGGAACTCATCGTCCCCGAAGCGGTGTCACAACTCGTCGCTGACCGAGAAATGGCTCGTCTGAAAAAAGATTTCGCTTCCGCAGACACACTCCGTTCACACATTCAGAAAAAAGGCTTTGATGTCAAAGACACCAAAAACGGGCCGGAAATCATCCCTTTCTAGATACCCCAAATCGCACTCATTAAAAATTGAATCCTAAAATAGCCTTATTTCTAGGGCTATTTTTAATGTCACCCCGTACGAAATGAAAGAAAGTGGAAAAAGTGCTTGACTTTAATACAGAGTATGCTATACTACTAATGTTGATTCGGGTAGCGGGACCAACAACTGCCAGAGCCGAAAGGTTTTGCGCACACACACAGCTGCCTCCTGCTCAATTGCGATCCTCGGCAAGAGCATGGAATCACAGGGGTATCCCAGGTAAGTCGAAGCGACGACTGACGATAACTGGGAAAACTGTACACAAACAGTCGCACCTTGGGCGGTTTTGGAAAGACTTTATGTCTAACCGAAACCGCCCTTTTTCTTTTTCATAAAAAATAACTGATACACACACCCTATACACAGTTTATAAACGAAACGATATTTTGACTCCCCGACAGTGACTGATACAATGCTCTAGCACATGGATACCACTGCAAAAAAACACCTAAGGATTCCCCCTCAAAATATCGACTCCGAAAAAGCCTTACTCGGCTCGATTATGCTCCGCCCCGAAGCGATGAACGACATTATGGATATCGTGTCGCCGGAGTCTTTTTATGCTGAAAAGCACCGCACTATTTTTAGAATTATGCTCGAGCTGTTTGCCAAAGGCGAACCAATCGACCTCCTCACTATTTCCACCAAGCTCACCGACAAAGGCCTGATTGAACAAGTCGGCGGGATGACCTATATCACCGAGCTTGCCAACAGTGTCCCTTCGAGCGCCAACATCGAATTCTACGCCAAAATCGTCCAGAAAAAATCGATGATGCGCCGCTTGATCGAAGTGTCTGAACATATCTCCCACATCGGCTACAACGACGACCACGAGCTCGAGGAGCTTCTCGATATGGCGGAACAAAAAATCTATGCCGTGACCAATATGGGAAGTGGCAACAATAAAGTCATCGAGCTCAAAGACGCGCTTGGCGAAGCGTGGGAGCGACTCGATCGTCTCCACAAATCAAAAGACGAGCTCCGCGGTATTCCGACCGGCTTTAAAGAAATTGATAATAAGCTCGGCGGGCTTCAAAAATCAGACCTCATCATTCTTGCGGCGAGACCTTCAATGGGTAAGACTTCCCTCGCGCTCGATATCGCCCGCCAAGCCGCCACCACCTACAAAATCCCGACTGCCATCTTTTCTCTTGAAATGAGTTCGGCCCAGCTGGTCGACCGTATGATGGCGGCAGACTCGCGAGTCGATGCCTGGAAGCTCCGCACCGGAAAACTTACTCAAGAAAGCGAGTTTGCCCAGATCCGAGACTCGATGGCCAAGCTCGCCACCGCGCCTATTTTTATCGACGATCGCGCCGGTAACAATATCATCAATATGCGTTCTGCTGCGCGTAGAATTAAAGCTGAAAAAGGGCTCGGGTTGATTGTGGTCGATTACCTCCAGCTGATGGTGCCGACCCAATCGCGCAATTCTGACAACATGGTCCAGCAAGTGACCGAAATTTCCCGCTCGCTCAAACACTTGGCCAAAGAGCTTGATGTGCCTGTCCTTGCCCTGTCCCAGCTCTCTCGCGCCGTCGAACAGCGCGGCGGCAAGCCTCGCCTCTCCGACCTGCGTGATTCAGGATCCATCGAACAAGATGCCGACGTGGTAATGTTTATTCACCGTGAAGACAAAATGAATCGCGTGGATGATTCAGAAAAAACCAACATCGCCGAAATCTTGATTGAGAAGCACCGCAATGGTCCCACCGGCTCCTGCCAACTCTTCTTTGATGAAAAGAAAGCGACATTTTTGAGTGTTGAAAAAGGAGAGTTTGGCGATTTTGACGCAGGAGGGTCTTCGGGCGGTATGGGCGGGTTTTAGAGTATTTCTCAATAAAGTTTTGCCCCGTCCGTACCCCTCCGCAAGCCGTTCCCTCGCGGACTCGGCGGGGTATTCGGCGAGGCATCAGGGAAAACTTTTTTGTAGCAGAGTCGGCTCCGCCGACTCATCCATTCGTTGCGGATCACACCCCTTCGCCAAGTGGTCGGGGTATTCTCCGCAGTTACAATCAAACTCATTAAAAATTCAATTCTAAAATAGCCTTATTTTTAGGGCTATTTTTACTATTGCCCTATACGAAATGAAAGAAGACGGAAAAGTGCTTGACTTTAGGTGTGGGTATGATATACTTATATTACCACCTAGTTTGGGGCTCATCAAGGGAGCCGAAACACGAACGGTGGAGTACACAAAAAAAACCATGAAGACCACCTGCGCCACCGTTACCCATTAGCCAGAAGTCCCGGCACCGGTGTTAGGCACTTGAGGGAAAGTGAACTCTTGCGCCTAATACCCCTTCACCCGTCTTGAGAGCGATCTCGAGCCGGGTGATTTTTTTATAGTTAGTAGCTTCATTTTGAGATTAGCAGTAAACTATTCGGATGAACGCTATTGACCGACTTGCCGAAGCCTTTAAACATTTCCCCGGTATTGGTCCAAAACAGGCCAAGCGGTTTGTCTATTATTTACTTTCAAAAGACGCGGGCTTCCGAGAAGAAATGGCAAAGCTCATTACTTCCCTTTCGAGCGACATCCGCGTGTGTCCGCACTGTTTTCGATTTTTTGTAAAAAAGCATGTAAGTACTGAATGCAACATTTGTATTGATAAAAACCGCAATGCAAAAGTACTGATGATCGTCGCTAAAGATGTTGATCTTGAAATCGTGGAAAAAAGCGGAGTCTACGATGGCTACTATTTTGTCCTCGGAGGCACTGTGCCGATTTTAGACACCAATCCAGAAGAGCGGATTCGCGTCAAAGAACTCATTGATACAGTCTCGCAAAAGGCTCAAAACGGCCTTACGGAGATCGTGGTAGCAATGAGTATGAATCCTGAAGGCGACCACACCGGAGAGACGGTTGAATCCTACCTCGCCCCCACCCTGGCGAAATTCCCTACTATCAGAATCTCCCATCTGGGTCGCGGACTTTCCACCGGCACCGAGCTTGAGTATTCGGATAAAGATACTATCAGTTACGCGTTGAAGAATAGACAGTAGACATTAGTAGTTAGACGTTAGACAAGAAAAAACCACCCGAGAGAATGGGTGGTTTTTTCTTTAGATAACCTTGTCGATTTTGACCTTCATAAACGGCTGGCGGTGACCGTTTTTCTTGAAATAACGAGACTTCTGTTTGTATTTGATAACATTAATCTTCTTTGCTCGGCCAATATCTGAAAGAGTCGCGAGTACCTTTGCGCCTTCGATAAAAGGGGTGCCGATGGTGGTATCAGAACCGTTGTCTACCAAGAGAACTTTGTCGAAAGTAATCTTGTCACCCGCTACGAGGGTGTCATCAATCTTTTCAATAGTAATAGTATCTCCGGCCTTGACCTGATACTGTTTTCCGCCTGTTTGTATGACTGCGAATTCCATAGGGGTACAGTATACTCGATTGGCTAAAAAAGGCAAGGGTCTCCCAACAAGTTGACTTTCGCGCGTAAATCCGTACTATCTGCCTCAGAACAGCACCCTTACAGAAAACCCTTTATGCGCGCAACATACCCCCAAGCTTACGTTCCCATCACCGGCACAGTCTCAGATGCCGCCGGGCCAATTACCGAGCCTCTCCACGGAAAAGGAGGACTGTGGCTACCAAGCGATGCTGAACGCATCCCTACCATTACTCCGACTCCGGTCTGCTTTGTCGAAGGATGGGGCTGGGTCGAACGGACCATCTTCGAAAGAGATTTTCCAGCCATAAAGTAGTTTCACTCCAGCCCCACAAAACTTGTGGGGTTTTACTATGGCTAACTGTACGACTATTTGACAAGACTAAAAGAAACAGTAGTATTACTATCGGAACTAGACCCTCACAAACTTATGACTCAGACACTCAGATGGTCCAGGGAAGACGTTGTCCGTGTAATGATTCGCGGACAACAACCAGTCCAGATACCCCCAGGTTTATTCAAGGATCAAGCTTGGCTACCCCATGACTGCGATCCCCCGTTCGAATTCGAGGTGGTGGACATCGGAATTGTCCATCTCAACACCCCGATTCGAATCCAGCATGGCCACGCCGTCGTGCTCCACAGTATGGGAAGCAATGCTCGACTTCAACCTTCCGAATGGATCACAATGCCATTCAAGCACATTCTTTTCCAAGATAGGACGGAGGGAATGGAAAAACGGATGCAAATGCTCAGGCTCTGCGAAAAACAACCTGAGCGAAAATCCCGGAATAAAGCTCGAATTCTTCTGGAACGTGTTGGTGAAGTCGTTGTATACGATGATGTCAGTCGTTAACAGCATCCCCAATTCTCACCAAGCCCGATCACAAAGATCGGGCTTTTTTAATTTTCTATCTCAGAGTCAGGCTTCTCGAGTGTTATCGCCTCAATCCCCGCCGAAGCACCCGTAATCCGGAGCACATCCTTATCAATCTTCTGAAGCTCTTTTGAGGCTTTGTTGTAGTGATTGACCGTGGTCGAAAGCGAGCTACCCAGAGAGCCCATAAACTGCTCATATGCCCCGAGGTGCTTGCCTAAATCCTCCACACGCTTACGGATGTCTTTGGCTGATTCTTCAATCTGGAGAGCTTTGAGGCCCTGTAGGACGGTCTGGAGATAAGCCAAAAAAGAGGTTGGGGAGACGATAATCACCCGTTTCTCTTTGAAAGCGTACTCGACGAGGTCGCGGGTATTCACTTTTATAGCCCCTACCTGCGACACTAGTAAATCATAGTAAATCGCCTCGTGCGGAATAAACATAAAAGCAAAGTCCATAGTATTTTCAGCCGGTTTTACATATTTTGCTGTCTCATCGATACGATTTTTGAGATCACCCTTAAAAACCTTTTCCAATCGCTCGCGCTCGAGCGGATCTTTTTCATCCACAAGACGATTATAATTTTCGAGTGAAAATTTGGAATCAATCGGAATAATTTTTTCTTTAACAAACACCACCGCATCGACAATCGTGCCGTCTTTAAATGGATACTGCATTTGGAAACTCCCGGTCGGCAAAACATTTTTAAGCAAGGTTTCGAGATAATATTCACCCAAAATACCGCGCTGTTTTGGATTTTTCAAAATATCTTGAAGTGATTGGAGCTGATCGGCAAAAGATACCACCTGGCGATTGGTCTCATCGAGCTTGGTGAGCCCTTGGGTCACTTCTTTAATCAGTTTTGCCGACTCGCCAAACTGGCGATGAATCGTATCCCCCATTGTCCGAGCCGATTCGGACATCTTGCTATCCATCGTCTTGTTGAGCTCCCCCACTTTGCTATCAACCGTCCGCGAAAGCTCGTTCATCTGCTGGAGAATGAGTTTAAGGCCAGTACTTTCAGCCTCATCATTACCCTCCTGCTTTTGCGCAAACATCTTCCACAGCAAAAAACCGTTCACCAGAAAAAGCAAGGCGATAATAACAATTAAGGTGGTATCCATACCGACTAGTATACCAAAAGAAAAACCGTTTGGCACAAAACTAAACGGTATCGATAATCTATGGTGAACTTGATTTTTTAATTAAAAATGCTATAGTCATCAATGGAACAACGTACCCAGAAAGTGAGTAGATTATGGAACTCAAAGATGCCGTACTCGCCAATCGAATTACACATATTTTGAAAGATGCTCCGGACGGAAGTGCGACCCGTCAATTGGTGGAGTGGTTTGAACGAGAACAGAAAAACGGTCTGATTTCGGTCAGCGTCACCTGTGTTGAGGGTGTCCACAATCCTGAACTATTGGATGACACCGAACTCACTGACGCCATCGAGGAGCGCGCCGCAGAATTTATGCGAGCAATCAATGCACCGAGTGTCCCTCATCGGGAAAAACTCTGACCCCCGCCACCACCCCATCCAGCTACGCTCGGATGGGGTTTTCTTATTCTTATTTATTCTTACAACCACCACAAAAAAGAATCAGCAAAACAGCCTTAGACGCGCGAAGCCGGCGAGTATTGTGACCAAGTTGTATATGGACATACGACGCGGGAACAAACGGAGCCGACGACAAAGCAGATGAGGCTGTTTTGCTGATTCTAGCGCTTGGTGATGATACTTTTCTTATACGTATCAAGATGATCCAGCGCCACCCCCGTCCCCTTCACCACACAAAACAGCGCATCCTCCGCCAAAATCGCTTTTACTCCGGTGCGACGGTACACAAGCTCCGGCAAATTGCGGAGCATTGAAGACCCACCGGTCATAATAATCCCCTTATCAATAATATCTGCCGCAAGCTCGGGCGGAGTCTCCTGAAGCACATCTTTGATGGCTTTGATCATATCGCGGAGCTCGCGAGAGATCGCCTTCACAATTTCATTGGTCTTGATTTCCGCTGTTCTCGGAAGCCCCGAAAGAAAATCTCGTCCCTTGATCACCATCGACAATTCTTCATCGAGCGGCACTGCTGAACCTACTTTTATTTTAATATCTTCCGCCGTCTGATCACCAATCGCCAAATTGAATGTTTTTTTAATATAGTCAGCGATGGCAGCATCGATGCGATTGCCCGCGCATTTCACCGACGTTGACGCCACAATCCCGCCAAGCGAAATCACCGCCACGTCTGTCGTCCCTCCACCAATATCCACCACCATATGCCCGATCGGCTCATAGATCGGAATGCCGGCGCCAATTGCCGCCAAAATCGGCTCTTTCACCACGTAGGCATTTTTGGCGCCCGCACGCATTGCCGCCTCGATCACCGCACGGCGTTCAGTTGAAGTCACGCCGGCAGGCACTGACACCATCACGTCTGGTTTAAAAATATTCCATCGTCCGAGCGCTTTACTGATAAAATAGCGAAGCATTGCCTCGGTCACACGATAGTCGGCAATAACCCCGTCTTTCATTGGTCGATAGGCAATAATACTTTCCGGCGTTTTACCAATCATATTTTTGGCATCCACTCCCACCGCCAAGATTTTGTTGTCTTGCTCAGATACCGCCACTACCGATGGCTCGTTGAGCACAATTCCTTTACCGGGCAAAAATACTAGCGTATTCGCTGTACCCAAATCAATCCCCAATCGTTTTGAGAACATTCCCATAGATGTCTCCATAGTAAGTCTTTTTGTCTGTTTATGATACTTGACAAGTAGTCCGTAAAGTATAATGTATAGAGTAGAAAAGTTGTTTGAGAAAGACTCATTATGAAAAGAAAAATGCCGACAGTAAGGTCGCACCCTCGTTCATATCCCCCACAAACAAAAATGGGAGACATACCAATCTGGTGTCATCACCACTGCTACAAGATGTCAGCCAAAGGCGCGAACAATATCCAAGGGTCTTCGTTGACAATCAAAGGCAGTGCTGCAACTCTGCATATTGCCTTTGATCCAAAAATCGGGCGTGCAGAAGCTCCATGGGTATTGTCCTGGGAAATCAAATACTCCTTTACGGAAAAAGTTGTAGGAGTCACAGTCTTCACAACCGAAGACATGAAGCAAGCCTTCGGACTCACCGATGATCGTCCAGACGAGGAAAATTGGCTCCTTGAACGATTCGGTGGATCAGTGGCACAACAGGGCCACTATATCCGCTACGGACCGTTTCTCAATATCCCGGGCCCCGGCATTGGACATGACGGAGATCCCAACATCTCTATTAAGATTGATTCGGAAATCAAAGCCGCCGTCGTAAAGTTGATTACTGGCAGACTTTGAATCTCACAACCGCCCGCTACCCGCGTGCGGTTTTTTCTTTTTTGCCATATTTTATCACCACAAATATAAGACGGTTGTCTGATATTTGTAGGAATGCGAGTAATTTCTCTATTTACCCATTCGTACGAATGGGTAAATAGATCTACTTCTTATTTATAGTCTCATGTCTGTTGTCTGTGTTCTGGCATCTTCCCAAAAATATCACATATATGTTATACTCATAGTATTACAAAATAAACGCAAAGATATGGCCTCGAAATCACACTTCGATAAGAAATTAAAAATAGTCGGAGCACTCATTACCAAACTCCGCGAAGAGCGAGGTTTGACTCAAGAAGCTCTGGCCGAGAAAATCGGTACGACCCAAAGCGGTCTGGCTCGCATCGAGTCTGGGGAACAAAATATCACCACCGAAACCCTCGCCAAAATATCTGGCGCGCTTGAGAAAAATATCATTGAGGTGTCAAAAGGCGGACTGAATATCGAAATCGAAGGCGGACAGACACTTTCTGGCACTATTGAAACCAAGACATCAAAAAATGCCGCGGTAGGACTGCTCTGCGCATCACTTCTCAATCACAACACCACCCTACTCAAACAGGTGCCCAAAATTGAGGAAGTAAATCGAATCATCGAAGTGCTTGAAAGTATCGGAGTGGCTGTGACCTGGATTGGCAACGACCTCGAAATCAAACCGCCAAAGACTTTCTCTCTCGAAAAAATGAATATCGAATCTGCCATCAAAACTCGAAGCGTCATTATGCTCATCGGGCCACTGATCCATCACCTAAAGAACTTTGCCATCCCCTACGCCGGAGGCTGTCGTTTGGGCTCCCGTACTATCAATCCACACTTTTTTGCGCTTGAAAAATTGGGGCTAAAAATCAAGACCGCTTCAAAACAATACGAAATATCGACTAAAAAATTAAAACCGAATTATATTGTGCTCTACGAATCGGGAGACACCGTGACCGAAAATGTGTTGATGGCATCCGCATTGATTCCAGGAAAAACGGTTATCCGATTTGCATCTGCCAACTACCAAGTGCAGGACGTCTGTTTTTTCCTCGAAAGTCTTGGGGTAAAAATCGAAGGCATTGGCACCACCACCCTTGTGGTGCACGGTATTGAAAAAATTGATCAGCCTATTACGCACTTCTTGAGCGAAGACCCGATCGACTCAATGTTTTTTATCGCTACCGCCATCCTCACCAAATCAAGCCTCACTATTACTCGCTGTCCTATCGACTTCTTGGAAATCGAACTGTTGAAACTCGAAAAAATGGGCTTCAAATACAAAATCCTGAAGCGATACAAGTCGAAAAACGGTCAGACTAATCTCGTGGATATTAAAACATTCCCATCGGCACTAAAAGCACTGCCCGATAAAATCGAATCTCGACCATACCCAGGACTTAACATCGACAACTTGCCATTTTTTGCCGTTATCGCCACTCAAGCCAAAGGCCAGACCCTCATTCACGACTGGGTCTACGAAGAACGTGCCATCTATTATAAAGAGCTCGATAAGCTCCGCGCAGATACCATCCTCGCCGATCCGCATCGACTGTATGTCAACGGCCCGACCGAGCTCAAAGGCGCTGAAGTGGTGTCCCCGCCCGCTCTCCGTCCCGCCGCTATCATTTTGATCGGGATGCTTGGCGCCACCGGCAAATCAATTCTCCGCAATATCTATAGTATCAACCGAGGTTATGAAGACATCATCAGACGACTGCAAAGTTTAGGGGCGAAGATAAAAGTGCTGAGAGATTTTTAAGCTATGTTGACAAAAAGCCAGTCAACAATGTAGAGTAATGAAGGATATACTGTTCATTCAACAAGATTGGTAAGAAAGGACACTTATGATACAAGCCAGCATTGCCCACACCCATGGAAGTGATTTTTCAATCCTCATTATTCCTCAGACCAGAGGCTACTTGGAAGCGTTTCTTTACAATGGTAAAACCGGATTCTACGATGTCCGCTTTCAACCTTCGTGTGTCGAACCCCCGCCATCAAATACCCGGACTCAGATATCAGAGGAAACTCTGAATCTACTGCTCGAGCTACTCGAGGCTAAGAAAAAGATCACTCGAGCTCTCCGCAAAGATATTCGAACATATCCCCCACGGAAAGTGACCGAACCCCGAGTCAAACGCTTCCACGGGTGGTAGATTCCTCAAATTTGATGAGTTGAAATAGTCTGCTCACTAAAAAAGAGCTGCTGCAAGAAATTAGTGACTCCAAAGCGGGCATTCGTTGCAAATGCCCGCTTTTTCTTTTCCTGTCTAATATCTAACTACTAATGTCTACTGTCTGTGTTCTGTTGTCTGTAATCTAATTCCATGCCACTATAGACCTATGAAAGTCATTCGCGTTATTCCCATTGCCAAAGGCATCGGTCGCGAAACCCTCTCCTACTTTACCGGGGCTGAAGTGACCATCGGTAATATCGTCAAAGTCCCGCTCCGAAATCGGATCATTTCCGGCCTGATTGTGGCAATTGAAAATGCCGAGGATCTCAAGGCAAGCATCAAAACCCTCGACTACGAAATCCGCAGAGTGGAAAAAGTGCACGCTGAAGCCGGACTACCTGAAAGCTTTATTGCCACCTGCGCCAAAACAGCAGAAATCTCATTTACCACCACCGGCGCCATCCTTTCAGCGATGACCCCCGCCTTTCTTCTCGATGGGTCGGTGGTGAAAAAATTGTCCCGCATTCACGAGATGCACGCAGGAAAAGATGTCATCTGCGAAAAACTGTCCATCCAAGCTGATGACGAAGAACGATTTTCACACTACAAAAGTCTCATCCGAGAAGATTTTGCCAAAAAACGATCAGTATTTCTCTGTGTGCCTTCAATCCAAGATATCGAGACGGTTCGAGAAGCGCTCGAAAAAGGTATCGAGCAATACACATACACTTTGACCAGCCAAACCGATGGACTGAAACTAAAAAAAGTCTGGAAAGAAATCGCTCAAAATTCGCACTCGCTCTTACTTATCGGCACACCGCACTTTTTACCCGTGTTTCGAGACGACATCGGCACGATCATTATCGAACGGGAAAACGCCAAGGGTTATTACTTGCGTGAACGGCCATACAGCGACACTCGACTCTTTACTGAAATCTTTGCCGAAAAACTCGGCGCGCGTTTGATCGTTGGCGACGCATTGCTTCGCACCGAAACCATCTGGCGCACCAAGACCAACGAATTTCACGAGTATGCGCCACTCAAATTCCGCTCATTGTCCACCGCCACTATCCACAAAATCGATATGCGTGCTTACAGCGAAGCGGGAGGTAAAAAATTCAGCGTACTGTCAGAGGAATCACACACACTGATCTCAGACACGAAAGCCAAGAGCGAACATTGTTTTGTATTTTGCGCCCGTCGAGGCTTGTCGCCATCGACCGTCTGCAGTGATTGTGGCACCACTGTCGCCTGCACCACCTGTGGCGCGCCTACCGTCCTTCACGGCAAGACTGGCAAAGATGTTGGTACTCAAAATTTCTTTATGTGTCACAGATGTGGCGAAAAAAGAAGCGCGAGAGAAGTGTGCGTGTACTGTGGCGGGTGGCGCCTGAAGCCACTAGGCATCGGCATCGACAGTGTTGAGGTTGAAATTAAAAAACAGCACCCAGACGCGACGATCTTTACGCTCGACAAGGATCGCGTGAAGACACACGAACAGGCAAAACAAATCGTGCGCGCGTTTGAACACACTCCGGGAAGTATTTTGCTTGGCACCGAGATGGCGCTTCCCTACCTGACGTTCAAAATCGAGTCGAGCATCATCGCATCACTTGACTCTTTTTTTGCCATCCCTGATTTTCGAATCGGTGAACGAATTATGCAAATTTTAATTAAATTACGGAGCGTGACTGCTGATCAATTCCTCCTCCAGACCAGAAATCCGGATGCCAAATTACTCGACTACGGCCTCAAGGGTAATTTAATTGATTTTTATAAAGATGAAATCAGTGAGCGCGAACAATTCCTCTATCCGCCATTTAGGACCATCATTAAACTCACCCTCGAGGGTACACGCGACCGCGTGAGTAATCTCATTGCCGAAGCAAAACAGCTTTTTGCCCCCTATACCCCCGATGTCTTTCCAGCTTTTTTGTCGATGCGCAAAGGGCAAGTGGCAATGAACATGCTAATCAAGACTGACCCCAAAAAATCCGATCCCCAACTGACCTCCCTGATCAATTCACTGTCTCCGGAGTGGAATGTAAGTGTGAATCCTGAGAGCTTGCTTTAGAAGAGAGTAGACTGACAACTCACAACATACAATTAACAATCAGAGAAAGCCCCCGAAAATCGCTACGATTTTCGGGGGCTTCTGCTTTTTACTTCCCAGACCAGTGAACCATTCTCGAAAACCAGTGAGCCGTTGATTTTGTATCGTGGCCAGGTTGAGCCGTATTTTAAAGGCTCAACCTAAACCAGTGAGCCGTTGAACCACTTTCCCTTGCTTTTTAAAAGAATAGGCG
>JBBTSQ010000036.1:0-1981 GCA_038078755.1 Patescibacteria group bacterium | reverse complement strand
TTTGTGATAGGCACCTGTAGACGGCACGTGGACGAGTACTCTCGTACACAGTGTTTGAGTCGAAGTCGAATCAACAATGAAAACTGTCTTTTCTGTGTTTTCATTGTTATACTTAGGATATGGCTGAAAAAGAAGGTCCTATCCACGATGCTGTCGCCCACGTTAAATGGTTCTTTTTTGCTTTGGCAGTACTGATTTTCCTCTGGTTTTACACCGGTGGCTACCAACGCAACCAGACCAACTCAAACCCACTCTTAATCCCCCCGACCGCGCTCGGAATGACCGGTCGCACTGGCACAACCGATGTCGATCGTGTTGGCTTTTTTAAATTTATCCCAAGCACCGTAAACCTCACCCCCGACGCGGCCAGCTACAGCACCGATCCAGTCGAAAGCACATACAACAATCCAAACACTGTTGATACTAAAAGTAGTGGTCAAATCTACACCATAAAACAAACCGATGTTGCAGTGAAAAGTGGTATTGAGACATCGAAATATGTCAAAGAAATTTCGATTGAAAATTACAGCAGTCCGGGTAGTACAAAGCCATCAGAAGAATACGTAACCATCCGTGCATCGGCAGGTAACACTAAAAAAATCGTGCTGACCGGCTGGAAATTAAAAAGTGGTGTGTATGGACAAAGCGTTGAGATTGGCAGTGGTGTCTATCTCCCCCAGCTCGGCAGTATCAACACTGAACAGCCGATTGAGCTTTCTCCTGGCGGACGAGCGATTGTTGTCACTGGCAGGTCGGCGATCGGTGTCTCATTCCGCGAGAACCTTTGTACCGGCTATTTTGAACAATACCAAGATTTTCGACCCGCACTATCGTTCAACTGTCCGATGATCCGAGATGAAGATATTCCAGCCGACCCGCATGGATTTAATAATTACTGCCTCGACACACTCGACCGGATCCCTCGATGCCAAGTGTTTACCGCCTTTACCACCGCACTTACTCCCGAATGTCAGCGATACATTGTGAACTACAACAACTATCCGGGTTGCCTAAACCTTCACAAAAATGAGCCGAATTTCTACAGCACAACATGGCGAGTATTTCTTGGACAAGACAAAAGTATTTGGCACACTAAGCGAGAAATTATTGAATTAATAGACCCTTCGGGAAAGATCGTTGATACCGTCAGCTTTTGAGGGAATGATTCATGATTTACGATGTATGATTCAGGAATAAAAGTCCAAAGAATGGCTCACCTATAGGTGAGCCATTCTTTGGACCTAACTAGAGCCATATTTTCACAAAATGGCTCTATTGAGGCATTTAAAAGGCTAAGCCGGAGGCTTAGCCTTTTAAATTGGCCTTGGAGGGGCTTTATATTTGCCCCCTGTCATTTTCCCAATATCCGAAAAAGTGTCACTCCAGCGGCCACCACGACATTGAGCGACTCTTTTTTGCCCGCCATCTTGATTTTTGCCACCACGTCGGCAAGTTTCAAAACCTCTTCAGAAAGGCCTGTTACTTCAGTGCCGAGTATAAAGGCCGTGGGAAATGTTGGCACCACTTTTTTATAATCCACCGATTGCGGAGACTGCTCGATAGCAATAATCTGGTAGCCGTCATTTTTCAGTTTTAAAACAGCCTCATGAGTACTCGCCACGCTCTCATATGCAATATTTTTCTCGGCCCCAAGCGCCACTTTGGCAACATCACTTCGTTCACGACCAAAACGGTCGATTGGCGCCGGCGTCGTGCCACACAAAAATAGTTTCTCAACCCCCACCGCGTCCGCCGTGCGAAATAGCGAGCCAACATTGTGCGCACTACGGATGTTGTCTAGCACTAGCACAATCTGTGGCAATCCAGTTTTTGTCATAGCGGGAGTGTAACATACTTACCCAAAAGCTTCATTTTTTAGTATAAATATGCTATAAAGAGCTTTCGTTGGTGAAAATAGTATGCGCCCATAGCTCAGTTGGTAGAGCATCTCCCTTTTAAGGAGTGGGTCGTTGGTTCGATT
>JBBTSQ010000035.1:0-24832 GCA_038078755.1 Patescibacteria group bacterium | reverse complement strand
GCCCATTCCTCCACCAAATCCTCCGCCGCCGAGCCACCATGGCGGAGTCCTACCGGAACCTTTCGCTCGACCATATATTTTTGAAACCAAAAAATCAAAAATCAAACCAAAGACAGTTAATCCCCCGATGAGCAGACCCCCGTGGATAGAGTACAGTGACATACCTCCCGCAAGAAGACCGATAAACCCCGCCACAAATCCAATCGCACCCCCGAGCCACCACGAAGGCGTCGCGGCCATCACAAAAATCATATACGGAACACCAAAGATTAAAAATTCAAAAATCTTAGTGTAATTAATTCTCGCCGGAGTGCCCTCGACGCTATCAAAGACTGGCTCCCCAGAAATCTTAGCAATGAGAGTGTCCATTCCCTTTGTAATTCCCCCTCCAAAATTTCCTGCTTTAAATTCGGGCACGATGACCTGACTGATTACCCGATTGGCAAATAGGTCAGTGACTACACCTTCAAGACCATACCCCACTTCAATCCGAAGCTCTCGATCTTCTTGTGCGACTAAGAGCAACAAGCCGTTATCCTTGCCCTTTTTACCAATTCCCCATTGTTCAAATAGTTCCACCGCCACATTTTCTACAGTGTTCCCGACCAAGGATGGGATAATCGCCACCGAAATCTCTGCGCCATGTGTCGCTTCGAATTGAGATAATTTCGATTCGAGTTGAGACCGCTCATCGGCACTCAACACGCCGGCAAAATCACTGACAAAACCTTGCGGTTGATACGATAGCGCGGCAAAAGTAAGAATAGGGAGCGCAAGCAAAAGGGCGGAAAGTGCCGACAGGAGTCGCACTTTCCGCCCTTGTATAAGACCAGTGAGTATCACCTCACTCATTATTGTGTCAGGTCAACTTTTGGCGCAGTACTCGCTTCTTCTGCCGCCTCAAAATAGGCGCGAGCATCAAATCCACCGAGTCGTGCAATCACTGAGCTCGGGAAACGCTTGATCACCAAATTGTAATCACGAATACCATCATTGAATCGTTTTCGTTCAACTGAAATTCGATTTTCAGTGCCTTCAAGTTGCGCCATCAAACTTTCAACCGTCGCTGATGATCGCAACTGCGGATAATTTTCCACAATCACCAACAGTCGAGAAAGAGCTGACTCTACTTGTCCGGCTGCTTGTGCTCTCGCATCAACTCCAGTCGCGCCACTATACTTTGCGCGAGCTTCTGCCAAATCACCGAAAATTTTCTGCTCTTGCTTGAGTGTCCCCTGTACCGAAGCCACGAGATTCGGGATCAGATCAAAACGTCGTTGATACTGTGTCTCCACTTGCGCCCAAAGTGTAGTCACTGTCTCACTACCCGACACCAATCGATTATATGTTGACCAACTATACAAGATACCCACCGCTACTACCGCAATCAAAATAATATATGTTTTTTTCATAGTATGTGAAGTATATAGTAAGTTATTATTTTTTACTAATTTTCTGATAGTGTCTCGCCACCGCAAACACTGCGACAATCAGCGCAAACGCAGTCAATGCCATCATCGGAATAGTAACGTACCCGTACTCAAGAATGAATCGCTGACTACACAACACAGAATAGCCGACCGTACTACACGGCACCAATGGATTACCACCAAGCTGGAGATAGTAGTGATAGCCAGCAAGCACGATACCGGGAAGTGAAAGCGCTAATGAGTAACTGCCGATGGTAGCATCTTTTTTCCACCACGCGAGCGCAAGGAGGATGGCTTGGGGATACATCAATATTCTCTGAAGCCAGCACAATTTGCACGGAGCATATCCAAGCACATCGGAATACCACAGACTCCCGAATGTGGCGACAAAAGCAACAGTGAAAGTCAACGGCAACGCGTACTTCACCGCAAACGAGCCAATTGGATCCCGTCTACCACTCCAGACATACAAACCGACAACCCAGAGCAACGCAAGCTGGCTTATCACAACCAGACTTGAAAAAATAATGGTGGTTGTTTCTGCTAGTGTCATACGAAAAATTATTCAGTGACGGTGGTCGTTGCTATATCAACACTCTCGGTGTTTATTTCAGCTTCAAACAGTGGGCATGAGGTCTTTTCAGCTAAGCGGGCGAGTGAAAGCGAGCCGGTCTCGCGAGTGCCATCAGCAAATTCCCATGTTGGGTAGCCAACAACTTTCTTATCCTTGCACACTTGCGTCTGACTATTACCATCGGGTGTCGAACACTCAATATATGGTAATTTTGATCGTGATCGGCCAAACAGAGCTTTTTGCTCTTGGCAATGCGGACACCAGAATGCTCCATAAAACACCGCGCCTGTATCTTTTAAGCAGGTGGCAAACGTATCGAGCTTGCCGGGCAGACGAGATATATACACCAATCCGCCAATCACCAACACTGCGATAATAGCTCCAAAAATAATTTTTAGTTTCATCACGATAGTGTAACGGAAAATTAAAAACCGCACAACTCAAAATCGTTAATCGCATACCGTCGGAGAATTTGATATAATTTCATCCAGAACCGTTCATTGAGAAAGGAATTTCATGAATACACACACGCACGCAAACAATGATTCTCTTGGTGAAAAAATAGTTATCGCGACCGCAATTTTTCTCCCACTGATCGGGGTCATCATTGCGATGATCAGATTGTGGGGCTGGGGCATCACTCCGGCAGAGATGGTAAACCTCATTGTCTTCTATATCATTAGCGGTATGGGAATCACGGTGGGTTTTCATCGATTGTTTACCCACGCCTCATTCAAAGCACACCCCGTTGTTCGTCTGATGCTCGGTATCGCGGGATCAATCGCCCTAAATGGCGGTCTTTTTGAGTGGTGCGACCGGCATCGCAAACACCACCTCCACAGCGATAGTCCTGAAGACGATCACTCTCCGTATCGCTACGGAAAGGGATTTGTAAATAGTCTCCGAGGATTGTGGTTTTCACATACCGGCTGGATATTTACCGTAAGACCTCCGGACGAACGCTACGCAATCAAACAATTACGAGACGATCCCATCACGACATTTGTCGATCGCAACTTCGTCTGGTGGATTGTCTTGAGTGCCCTGCTCCCCACACTTTTTGGCTGGATAACTTCCGGCTTTTTGTGGGAAGGTGCGGTACTCGGATTATTGTGGGGGTTTTTGGTGCGAGTGTGCCTCGTGCACCACATCACGTGGAGCATCAACTCGATCTGTCACTTGTGGGGCGCGCGACTATTTGCTACCAGCGATCAGAGTCGAAACAATTTGCTCTGCGCGCTGACTGCATTTGGCGAAGGCTGGCACAACAATCATCACCGGTTTCAATGGTCTGCCAAGCAAGGTCTCTTGCCGTGGCAATTTGACCCAAGTTGGTGGTTCATCTGCGCGCTTGAAAAAGTCGGACTGGTCTCTGACCTCAAAGTGCCGAGCAAAGAGCAGATTGATCGGGCGCTTGCCGAGACGCTCGAGGATACGCGAGTCGCCCACTTGAGCATGTGACATACTTCGGCAAAAAAACACACCGCCCAGCACCGAGCTTTGCTCTGGTGCCGGGCTTTTTTCTTGCCATTTTCTTCAAAAAAGTGACTTTTTAAAACGGCTCTGTTGTGACATTTTCAACGGTAAACAAAAAGACCTTCGTTCTTTTTTGGCCGGTTGCGGTGTGTATTGTACAAAGTTCGAATGTATTTTGAATTGAACCCTGACGACCAATGATGCGCGCCTCGACCGCGCTCGCGGACTCGCGCGTGCAAACCAAAAAATTTCCTTAGGCGACCCGAGGGGCAATACAATGCGGTCTGCGCTAGGGCGCAGGCATCTTTATGTGCCTTGCCCCAACCCGCCCATTGCGCGGCACATCAGCCCCGTCGTTTTGGAAGAAAATTATAAAACGACGGGGCTGGCTCCCTCTTATTCTTATTGCTACTTTTGCGAAAGTTCAGAACGCAAAATATCAGTTCTCTTTTCTAACTCGTCATATAGCGGTTTGAGTTTCTCCTCCGAGTGTCCTATTTCTTGCATTGTTTCCGCAGTCACTCCTTCCGCTTTCCAACGATTCCACCCCTCCACATACTCAACAAGCTCATTATAAAATTGCCTCGTCTCCGGTTCTGCCAACCAATAATTATCTCGAAAAATGGTTAGCATCTCACGATACAAAGGCAAAAAATCTTCGTTGAGTTGCTTGTTATTGTACTCAATTTCCTTATCTACAGATTCAACTGATTGTGTAACTCCTTTTGCCGCGTTTTCTTTCCACTGTCTACCCGAAATTGTTTCTACTTTTAGTCGGAATTCACTCTTTGCTCGTATGTATTTGCGCCTACCAAGAAGCGGCGAATAAAACTCTCTAAGTTGTTTCTCAATAAAATCTAATCGTTTCCCAATCTTAATTTGTTTTAGACCATACCGGACACCAATATATCCCGCCAACAAAGTAGCAAGAGGAGGGATAATAAATTTGATTGTTTCAAAAAATTCTTCCATAAAATAGCTACCAAACATTGAAAAGAAAAAGAAATGTGGCGCTAACACAAACGACATAAATGATCGAACTTAAAAGATGGTGGTGTAAGGTTTTCTCTAACGACAGCTCAACCAAAATTCGTGTCTTGTCCGCATCCGTGAGGGTCTTGGGCTGTTTTCGATAATTTAGGAAAAGAAAAAGAATGCTTAATCCAACATGCCAAAAGAAAAACTCGTGCAGATTAAAGAAAAATAATAACGCTCCAACAAGCACTCCGTATCCGGCTAGAATTGGTAAAGCAGATTTGAAATATCGATGATAAGTAGAAAATCGATAAATCTGCATCAGACCAAGCCAAGTTATCGCGAAAAACAAAATAAATAAAATCAAACTCATAATTTTATTCCTCTAGCAATTTTTTGACAGCCGCCACTCGCTGTTCCGGCGAAAGATTAGGGTTAGTAGTAATTTTTCCCATCTCGTCCCACTTTTCCCACATTCTCTTAGCGACAAAGTTGTAAGACGGTTCGCCCTTTTCATAAACACATATTACTCTCACAGTATCTTCCTCGTCTCCAAATTTCTTGATGGTTTCTTCGTCTAACTCCCATTGTTCTTCTTTCACGCCAGACCACGGTCCTTTCGTGAGGACTTTTACGTGCCTTTTTGCACTGCTCTTCTTAAAGAAATTGAACATAAATTTATTTTACCAATTTATCTATTGTTATCTCAAAGGCATCTGCAATTTTTTGAAGGGTACTGAGACGGGGATCAAATGTCGATCCAGCTTCAATCTTAGCAACAGTGTGGTAAGCAAGAGTAGCCTTGTTCGCAAGACTACCTTGTTTTAATCCATGCTCGTTCTTAAGCTTTTTGATATTTTCTGCAATTTTTGAAATTGCCCGGCTTTTTACTTTCTGTTTTTTCATATGAGATAGTTTTACTCGTATAATTATATCAAATGTATAAAATCTGTACAGACAAAAACTGGGGATAATATCCCCAGTTTTTGTCTTAGAAAACCCTTATTTTGCTTCGGTTCAAACTTGGTAATCTGGGCGGAGGGTAGGAGATTCGAACTCCTGGTGGTATTACCCACACATGCTTAATCCTGTACGAGGCGGAGACGGCGAGATTCGAACTCGCGAGGGTATTACCCCTACCCGCTTTCCAAGCGAGCGCACTAGGCCACTATGCGACATCTCCGCCTCGTACAGGAATATCTTACGCACTAGGTCACAAGTATTTTTCTACTGAAAAATCTCGCGACCCCGATTCGGCACGTCTGCCTCCGTCTTTCGATTCTTAAACAGAATCGAACACTATGCGAACCCTCCAACGCGATATCAGCCTAGCATACTCACCGCATCACACAAAATTATTTTTCTGTCTCGCCGCCAAGCAATTCATCGAGTTTGGCCAATTCTCGATCCACAGAGAGAATACTGTAGAGATTTGCAAGATAGGCGGAAAATTTTTGTCGAGTTTGATTAGTGGATTCATTTATGGGTCTCGTATAGGCAAAAAACTCTTCACGTGTCGGAAAGGTGTGTCCCGGAAAATTTTTAATCCGCAAATACATTACCAAATCTTCGTCAATCAAATCTTCGTCAATCAAATCTTCGACCCGCATCTCCACACCTTGAAAATGACCTGTCTTTTCGCCACCCGCCTGCTCTTGTGCGACCAATGCAGAAATCATCCGCTTAGACAATGTGCGCATTGCCGGATCAATCGAAACTGGTTTTGGTTGTTCTGGCTGTTCCATAGGATAGTTAGAAATCAATACACATTACACTGAACGATACACGAGCAAAGACAAAAGCGCAAAGATGAGCGCGAGGTAGAGCGTGTAGGTCGCAATGGTCAAAAACACGGCGACGCCGGAAAGTACAAAATAGAGCAAGAAAATAATACCTAGACATTGAAGCACCATCTTGATTTTTCCCACTGTCTTTGCCGGCACTGCCCTACCCTTGAATCGAAAATATGAGGAGGTAATCAAAAGAGCCTCGACTGCCACAATACCAAGGGTGAGGTACGGACTGATTAATTGTGACACCAAAATAATCACCACACTGCCGATGAGGAGCTTGTCCGCGAGCGGATCACAGATCGTCCCCCACGTGGTAATATGCCCCGTCGTCCGAGCCCGAGCCCCATCGAGCATATCGGAAAAAGCGGAGAACATAAACACAATAGTGCCGAGCGTGTAATAGCCGGTGAGCAACAGTCCGATAATAAACGGAATGGTGATAAAGCGAAAGACGGTAATTTGGTTCGGCGTAATGCGCTCCGGCACATACCGCAAGATGGTCTTAGCGAGAAAACGATCAACTGGAGTGACCTTGGCAAAATAGGCAGCGCGCGCTTCGCTGTAGTTTAACACGCGGTCAAACATCGTCTTGATCCGGCGAGGAGTGGCCGAAGATCGGGTGGATGGTTCGAGAACGGGCATGGGGAGAGTATAGCAGATAGACAAGAAGATAAGAAGACAAGTCAGTAAGATAGACTGAAAGAAAGTCGCGGATTCGCTTTGCGACTTTCTTTGCTTTATACTTTTTACTTCATACTTAATACTTTCATCTTACTTCTTCGCCGCCGAAGCTGGAGGTGCCTTTGCATCACCCGCAGCTGGAGCCTCACCTTCCTTCACTTCCTTGCCACGCTTCTCTGAAATTTCGATGTTGGCAATATCCGCAGGAGCCTCTTCAACCACCTCTTCTTTCACTTGCGCGATGTTTGCCACCACTTCTTCTGGCTTTGCTACCAAAGTAACACCAGTTGGTAATTTAATTTCTTTTGCAGCAATACGAGAATCGAGCGCGGTGAGCAACGCGAGATCCACCGCAATTTTCTGTGGCAAATCTTTTGGCAAGGCTTCGATTTCCAAACTGTGAAGCACTTTGATCAAAATACCTCCCAAATCTTTCACTGCAGGAGCCACACCCACAAATTCGAGTGGCACATGAATCTTCACTTTTTGATCTTTGTCTACCGCATAAAAATCCGCGTGTCGAACAGTGCTTTTGACAGGGTCAATATCAAGCTCGTGGATCAGCGCTTGCACATCGATACCGTCTCCTTTGAGTTCAATCACTGCTGTCTCGCCGGCTTGCTTCCAGATCTTTTTAAAATCGGTCAGATTAATGGTAATTGGAGTAGACTTTTCTTTTGGACCATAAAATACCGCCGGAATATTACCCGCTTTGCGGATAGCCTCGAGCTTTTCTTTTGGGGATCGTTTGGTGATTGGTAACGTAAGCATAGGTGTACAGTATACAGATTTCAAATTGAAATGCAAGATACTCACTCGAACACCTGCTTTAAGAACACGCGTATTTGCCTGCTGGCAAATCGCTATGCTCGGCTGCCCGCCTGCGCAATGTTCTTAAAGTATGTGTTCTCGCTCCTCGTCGATAGGGGGAGTTGTCCAGAATGGCGCCCCTCGGGGCAAGCGATTTTTCGGGGCTTTTTCGTCATTTTTGCAAAAATGAGCCTGTTTTTAAACGGCTCAACAGAGCCATCTAAAAGGCTAAGCCTCCGGCTTAGCCTTTTAGGCAAAATGCCACTTTTCTATCGGCTACTACTACCAAAAAATAGTGACGAGAGTAAGTACAAAAAATGTGATTGCCACACCAAAAAGTATCGTGTCAGCACTCTTTTGATCTTTGGCAAACCCCTTTTTTAAGAGCCAGCCGGCCATACCAGTACCTTGCGGGGTAAAACCTTGATTGTACCCGCCACCGGAGTATCCCCCCCTCATTCCCGAATCATTAAATTCGACGTTCATATGATTGTAGATTATTTAACATGTGAACTGAAGTATACCACACATTTAGTAGACAAGATTGGTCGGCCGTCCACCTTCCAGGGTATCAATAATATTTTGAGCAGAAAGTACTGCCATCTCGTGTCGAGCTTCGGCAGTGCCAGAAGCGATATGCGGAGTCAGTACCACATTTGAAAGTTTTGCGAGACCTTTTGCGAGCTTCGGTTCAAATTCAAACACATCCAGTCCCGCTCCCGCGATCGCCCCCGCCTTGAGTGCATCTACCAATGCAACTTCATCAACCACCTGCCCGCGAGAGGTGTTGATCAGGTATGCTGTCTTTTTCATCAGTGGCAAACGGTTGGCATTGATCAAGTGGTGCGTCGAAGGCAAGAGTGGCACATGGATCGACACCACGTCAGCTTGTCGCAGTACTTCTTCAGGGGTAGCACAAAATACCGCTTGATAATTTTTCTCGAGATCGTCGTTGCGTTTTACATCATAATAAGCAATCTTCATACCAAACCCATTGACGGCACGATGTGCCACATCCGCACCGATTCGGCCAGTGCCGATAATACCAAGCATCTTGCCGGCAAGTTTAGTACCGTGAAAAATCATCGGGTTCCAACCGTTAAATTTACCCTTGCGCATATAGAGGTCGGCCTCGACCACCCGGCATGTAAGCGCAAGAATGAGCGCCCACGTGTGCTCCGCCACACGATCGGCTCCGCCACCGGGAGTATTGGTCACAAAAATCCCTCGCTTTTTGGCTTCTTCAACATCGATGTTGTTGAAACCGATGGCGTAATTGGCAAAAATCTTCACCGTCGGAGCCGCCTCAAGCACTTCTTTGTCGATCGGATCAGTGAGCAGAGTGAGCACTGCGTCATAACTGTCTTTTTTTAGCGCTTTGATAATTTCTTTTTTTGAAAGCGGTCGATCTTTACTACTTACCGTTACCTGATAGCCCTTGTCGGTAAGCATCTTGATCCCCACCTCTGGAATTTGCCGCGTGATAAATACTTTTTTCATATGCATTAAAATTGTGTTTGTAATATCCTATGAATGAACGGTGAAAAATAGTTTTCGAGTTGTCTCTTGGTATATACAAGTGTCTCTCCAAAAGATGTTGGGTCTTGGATCACAGAAATCAGTGTCTCAATTTCCCCCCGCCGTGCTTGCATAGAATCAAACGCTAATATTTTTTCAGTCATATCGAGAATTCTCTGCCGAGAGGCTTCCGCCAAAGCATTTTCTCCTTTTTCCAAGAAATTAAAATACCGAGTGACCTCAGGACCCAAATTTGCCATATAGAAAAGAGGAGTGCGTTCGGTTATCATAGTTGATTAAACACCCGCAATTTCTCCTCCACCACTTTTTGAATAGCCTCTCGAGCAGGAGCGAGATATTTATACCCCGCCACTTCTTTTGGATTAGCCACAAGCGATGTGTCGAGCGCGTGTCGAAATGCTACTCGAAGCTCGGTACTGACATGGACGATCGCCACCCCGGCTTTAATAGCATTTTGAATATCAGCATCGGTATTGCCCGACGCGCCATGAAGCACCAAAGGCAGACAGGTTGCCTCCGACACCGCTTTCACCCGATCGATATTGAGCGCTGGGTCTTTGCCTTTGGCAAACATCCCGTGAATATTGCCCACCGCCGGAGCCAAGAGGTCGATGCCAGTCTCTTTGACAAATTGCCTTGCCTCCTCCGGCTTTACCAAGCTGTCCTCTGAAATCGATGCGCCGTCTGGCACCGCTTCAAGCACTTTAGAAGATTTGCCGATGTAGCCGAGTTCGCATTCAACCAGCACACGCTCACCAAAAAATGACTTAACGCTTTTTGCATAAGCCACGCACTTTTTAGCCACAGCGACATTTTCCGCAAAGGAGAATTCAGTGCCATCAAAAATCACCATATCAAAGCCCGCATCAATAACTTCTTTCACCCGATCAAATGAATAGGTGTGGTCAGCATTGAGAAAGACTGGCGCGCCAGTCGCGCGAATACTTTTGACTACCGCCGCAATTTGCTTCACGCCAAAAAAATCTCGCTCCCCTTCCGACACGCCGATAATCACCGGCACTTCAAAACCCACTTCTTTTGATATCACCTCTCTCGCTTTCACGATCGCAGACACCCCCTCCATATTCGACACATTAAAATGGCCGATAGCACGTTTGGCATGGTGGGCTTCTTGAATATAGTGCCGTAACGTTTTCATTGGAACTATTGTACCATAAAAAAAGCCCCGTGCGTCAGAACACGCGGGGCATACCAATCAATCTTGATTGGTATTGTTGCCTCCCGGAGGATCGGGATCAGCGAGCTCCCAGAACCATGAGTGTTCATCGAGAAGTGTCATCACAACATATGTACCGCCAACAACAAACACCCCCGCGAACACCAATAGACCTAAATCGCTATTCATAGTTTTACCTTTCTGTTTTCTGTTCTCGTATCACTCTAACACATTCTCCTACACATGCAACTATGCTACAATAGTGGTATATGTTTTCTAAAAAATACGACTTCGTAGCAATTGGCGATATTACCACTGATGCTTTTATTCGGCTCAAAGAAGCAAAGGTGTATTGTGATATCGACAACACCAACTGCAAGATCTCGATGAATTTTGCCGACAAGATTCCCTACGAATTTGTCGAAGTGGTGAAAGCGGTCGGTAATAGTGCAAACGCATCGGTCGCTGGCGCACGATTAGGACTGTCTTCAGCGCTCGTATCAGACCTTGGTAAAGATCAAAACGGTAATGAGTGCCTAGCCGAGCTTAAAAAAAATAATGTTAGCACAACATACGTGTCGCGACACAAAACTGTCGCCACCAATTATCATTACGTACTTTGGTATGAAGCCGAGCGGACTATTTTGGTAAAGCACAATGCCTACCCATACGCGCTTCCACACATCGCGCCTCCAAAGTGGCTGTATGTGAGCTCGATCGGCGGAAATAGCGAAACCTACCACGAACAAATAATGGACTACGTTGATGCGCACCCAGAAATGAATGTCGCATTTCAGCCAGGCACCTTTCAAATGAAGCTTGGGGTCGAGAAATTAAAGAGACTCTATGCTCGAACCCACGTGTTTGTGTGCAATGTCGAAGAATCGAAGCGAATTTTGGGAACTTCGGAAAGTGATATTAAAAAATTACTCTTAGGCATTGCCACGCTCGGACCAAAGATTGTGGCGATCACCGATGGGCCGAAGGGAGCGTACCTGTATGACGGCGCAAAATCTTACTTTATGAGAATTTACCCTGATCCAAAACAGCCGTTAGAGCGTACTGGTGCCGGAGACGCATTTGCATCAACCTTTGTGTCAGCCCTCGCGCTGGGAAAGACTCCGCTCGAGGCACTCCGTATCGCACCGGTCAATTCAATGTCTGTTGTTCAATACGTCGGCGCACAAAAAGGATTACTGACCATGCAAGAAATAGAAGGGTGGCTTGCCAAAGCACCAGCAGACTACACCGCAAAAGAAATTTAAGCGGGAAAGATTCACGATTCAAGAATTATGATTCATGAGTAATAGCCGAGTAATGAGAATACTATCGAAAAAATACCCACGTCCATTGGATGCGGGTATTGTGGTCACTGCCCCAACTGCACATTGAGAAACTTGAGTAGGGCTAGAAGATCCTCCTCAGGCTTCCCCGTCTGAGAATCAATCGTCCACGCAAATGCGGAAGCTTGTCGCATTTCTCTTTCTGCTTCACTCAACCGCTTGGCAATTTTTTCTGGAGCATCAGTGCCCCGCCTACGCAAGCGTCTTTCAAGCTCAGTCTTGTCGAGCACTAGCATCACATCAAAATAGCGGTGTGCTGCTGAGAGCTGAGTATGTTTTTTTCGGACAGTTGTGGCGCCCAGCACATCAGTGACCAAGATCACCACAAGCGACTCTGTGAGCCACGCTTCAATCGGCTCTTTTGGAGTGCCGTATTTAGCGTCATACACACCCGCACACTCAAGAAACAAGCCGTCCTGTTCGGCAACCTCGAAATCATCGGGGCTGACAAAATGATAATCACGACCAGTTTTTTCATCTTCACGTGGCGGGCGAGTCGTCCACGAGATCGACACCTTTGAGCGAAGTGGCAAATGATCGTGAAGCAATCGAGCGAGCGTCGTTTTACCACCACCGGACGGACCAGACAACGTTAGAAACACTCCTTCATCAGAATCTTGCAAGCGGTCGAGATGTTTTTGAAATATCGCGAGCTCACGAGCAATTGAAGACACCATAGCCTGATGATGGGTGACTGCTTCAGTGACAATACTCATTATAGCCTCCTATTTTGATGGTTCAGTTCTGCTGTAGGTATAGCATGGGATAAAGAAAAATGCGAGAGTACACGAAGTATAAAGTAAAAAGTATAAAGTATTAAGAAAAGAAAAAATCATACAACAACAATCCCACAAAATTGCGGAGCAATTTTGTGGGATTGTTGTGCTTTATACTTTTTACTTTATACTTTCCTCCCTAAAACTTTCTTCACCGCCGCCATAATCCCTTTTTCATCAAGACCGTAGTGTGCAATCAATTCATCCGGTGTCCCTGACTGTCCAAACTGATCTTTCACTCCCACAAATTCAATCGGCACCGGATACGCACTCGCCAAAAATTCGGCCACCGCACTCCCCATTCCCCCCGCCGCCTGATGTTCCTCAACTGTCACTCCCCGACCAGCATTTTTCGCCACTTTTAAAATAGTATCGGTGTCGAGAGGCTTCACGGTCGCGAGATTGACCACCGTCACCCCGATTTTTTCTTTTTCCAATTGTTTTGCTACCTGAAGCGCTCGGTAGACCAGCGCGCCGGTCGCAACAATCGCCACATCGGCTTTGCCAGTCGCTGGAGACCAGAGTATTTGTGCTTTACCGATTTCAAACGGCGAGTCTTCTGTGGTCATGACCGGCGTTTTTTCGCGAGCGAGACGAATGTAGGTTGGGTGAACAGTTTTGGCACAGGCAAGAGTGGCTTTTTTGGCTTCAATCGCATCGCACGGAGAGATTACTACCATCTTTGGGATGACACGAGTGATCGCCAAATCCTCGATCGCCTGATGCGTACCCCCATCAGGACCTACCGATATACCTGCATGAGAACCGGCGATTTTTACTGGTCGATCGTTGTAGCAAATAGTAGTGCGAATTTGCTCCCAGTTTCGTCCCGGAGAGAACATCGCATATGAAGTGATAAACGGAATTTTTCCCATCGCCGCCATACCACTCGCCACCGACGCGAGGTTTTGCTCCGCCACACCCATTTCCACAAAACGCTCCGGAAACTTTTTCTTAAATAAATGCATCTGGGTAGACTCGGTCAGGTCAGCGCACAGTCCCACCACATTGACATTCATCTCAGCCGCAGCCAAAAGCCCCTCGCCGAACCCCTTGCGGATCGGCACCTGTTCGACACCTGCCTGGCCGGTAGGCAGGTCTTTGTCGAAAATTTTCGGATTAAGTTTTTGTGAGGGGTTAAGCATAAAATTTAATGTGTGTAAGATCTTGGCAACCTCGAACAAGCATGGAGAGATTTGTAATAATCTTCATAATATACAGCGTAGCCATCTACTTTATTTTTCATTATCCACAGACCTGAATCCTTACTGTAAAATAGTTCTTTCCTGCAATTTTCATATCTAACTGATCCGAATAGAAAAAATCCTGCAATAGCTAGTATTACCAACCAATAATGTTTTGGTTTTATTTTGTTTTTAAACCAACATCTTCGATCACCGAACTTCAACAAACCATAGAAAAATAGGGCCAGAAAAAGATATGCGATAAACACCATCGTGGAGTTCTGCTGCAATGCCAATCGATAATCATAGACCATCAACACTATTAAACACAGAGATAGTGTGTAGCCTATCAATCTGGCCTCAAAAATCTTTTTATCTTTTAAATTTTTCATTTCGGTTTTGTCTAAATGATGTCTCACTACCTACTCATGTTCAGATTTAATTTTCCCCCGCCATGTGCGAAGTTCGCGAAGAGCCAGTGCCGCCTCCTCCTTATTAGGGGGCTTACCGTGCCACTCAAACATCCGCTCGAATTCAGGGACGCCCTTGCTGGCGATTGTGTTCGCAATAATCACCGACGGCTTGTCGAATACCGCTTGTGCCTGACCGACCGCCTCGTCAATCATAGCAAAATTATGCCCATCGATCTCCTGCACATGCCAGCCGAATGAACGCCATTTGTCCGCAAGCGGATTAAGAGGCATGATATCTTCGGTAAAGCCATCGATCTGGATATTGTTGCGATCGACAAACACGGTGAGATTTTGTAATTTTTCTTTGCCTGCGAGCATCGCCGCTTCCCAGATCTGGCCGCAATCAAGCTCGCCGTCGCCAGTGAGACAATAGAATTGCTTGCTCGAAGTGCGACCATTATCTATCCGATCAGCGAGTGCCATCCCCACTGCTTGTGAGAGACCGGAACCAAGTGGACCAGAGCTGGTTTCGAGTGCTGGCAGAAAATCTCGGTGCGGATGGCCTTGGAGCCGCGAGCCGAATTTACGTAAAGTTTTTAATTCCTCCACCGGAAAATAGCCAGCGTGAGCCATGGTGGCGTAGAGTACCGGACAGATGTGGCCATTAGAAAGTACGAGACGGTCTCGATCAGCCCAGCTCGGCACTTTTGGGTTGTGTTTGAGTGCGTGAAAATACAGATAGGTAAAAATGTCGGCCATATCCAAGGGACCTGCGGTGTGCCCCGAACCAGCTTCAAGCAACATAGTAATAATCGACTGGCGAATGTCGTTTGCTTTTAATTCCAGCTCTTTGATTTTGTTGTCGGTGAGCATACGTATGTATTAAAAGTATACCACAAGGCCCCGCGAAACCGCCCACGGTTTAGCGGGGCCGATTTAATTAAGCGCTTTCAGTTGTCTGATCGTCTCTTTTGGATTGTCCGCGCCAAAAATAGCTGACCCGACTACGAGCCGATTGGCGCCAAGCTTCAAGAGCTCTCCCGCGTTTTCCAAAGAGACTCCGCCATCAACGCTGACAATCGTGCCTGGGTATTCTGTGCGTAAGATATCCAGCCGATTAAATGTCTTTTCATCAAATGTTTGTCCTTGCACTCCAATCTTTTCGATACTCATCAGTTGTACAAAATCAACATCATTTAGAAAAGGAGCTACTACATCAACTGGAGTCTCGAGACAAAGCGCCACCCCAAGCTCTACACTTAAAAGTGACCCACCACTTTTAGGGAAACGCTCACGAAAGTCAGCAAAGAATTGCTTTGGATTTTTCAGTGTCTCAAAATGCACTACAATCCGACTTGCTCCTGCCGAAATCCAATCAGGAATCACTCGTTCAGGATAAGCGACCATGAGATGCACCTCAAAATTCAGACTATCCCAAAAAGGAAACTCTGCCTGTTCTGAAATAATCGCCCTAAAATCATCGGCATACTCAAGCGACCCCTCTTGATAGGGCCAGCTTTTTGTCGGTACAAACACCCCATCGCAAATATCGATTTGAACAGCATTTACGGACCCACTCACTATCGCGCACTGTTCGCGAAGGTCTTCAATGCTTTTCGGAATAATTGCTGGCAAAATCTCCATGGGGTTATGAAATTTGATCTATTTGCTCAATTCTTCGGCTATGTCTCTCTTCTCTTGAAAAAGGGGTCTCGAGCCAGAGTTTTACTGCTTCTTTAGCTTCGTCGGAAGTCAAAAATCGGGCACCGAGAGAGAGGATGTTGGCGTCATTGTGCCCACGAGAGAGTTTGATAATTTCTAGATTTCCGCCGTAATATACTACTGCTCGCACACCAGGAAACCGGTTCACCACTATCGCTTCCCCTTGCCCTGAGCCACCCAAAATAATCGCCCTGTATTTTTCTGGATCACTTCCCACCTTAAAACCAACCGGCGCCATAATCCCCGTGTAGTCGTCATTTGCATCAAGGGTGTGTGCCCCCATATCCTCCACCTCAAAACCAAGCGACTTCACATACTCAACGAGTACGTTTTTAAGTTCAAACCCTGCATGGTCGGCACCAAAATAGATTTTCATTTTATTATTTTAACCAACCCAAAAAGAATGCCCCTGGTATTGATACATACGAATTCAAATTACAAAATCCAGTTGTATGTCTGTAATCTTTTGGTGCTCCAATCGGATCAGTTGTCACCCATATACGGCAGTAATTATTTTCAACATAACCTGAAATTAAAAGCAATACTATTACAACTACTGCTACGATTGAAGTTTTTTTCATGGTCTTTTGAAAATTGATAATTGTTAATTGAAAATTACAGAAGTTTCCCCACCTTAATCACATGATCAACTAGTGTATATGTATACCCCATCTCATTGTCATACCACGCCATCACTTTTACGAGATTGCCACCAACAACACGGGTGAAAGCGAGGTCAGCGATAGAAGCATGGCGGTTGCCGATGATGTCGGAGGAGACCAACGGCTCAGTGGTAACGGTAAAAATACCTTTCCAGCGAGTATCATTAGATGCTTTGCGCAAAATGGCGTTGACCTCTTCCGCGTTTGTTCCGCGTTTGGAAATGAAGGTAATATCGACAATCGAGCCTGTCACCACTGGTACCCGCATCGAGACACCATCAAAAAGTCCTTTGAGATGAGTGAGTATCTTAGTTACTGCAATCGCCGCACCGGTCGAAGAAGGCACGATATTTTGCGCCGCCGCTCGTCCTTCTCGAAAGTCCTTTTTGTTTGGACCATCGACGAGTGACTGACTAGCGGTGTAGCCGTGCACAGTATTCAAAAGAGCTTTTTCGATGCCGAGCGCTTCGTCGAGAATGGCGAGCAAAGGCGAACCAGCATTGGTCGTGCAGGAAGCGTTGGAAGTAATCTGACAGGTACCAAGCTTTTCTTCGTTCATAGCCATCAAGACAGTTTCGCCCAATACAGCAAGACTCTCTGTTTCCGCACCTGTCCGCGTTTGTTCCGCGTCGTTCGGTGTTGGGTCTTTCGCCGGCGCAGAAATCACCACTCGTTTTGCTCCTGCAGTAATATGCACCTGCGCTTTTTCGTACGAAGTGAATAGTCCAGTAGACTCCACCACTACATCCACCCCAAGCGTACCCCATGGAAGCTTGGTCGCATCCTTTTCACTCACAAAAGCAATCTCTTTACCACCCACAATCAATGCAGAATTATCTGCTTTTACAGTCACCTCAAAATCACTCACTCCGTATGCAGTGTCATATTTGAGTAAGTACGCAAAACTCTTGATATCGCCCAAGTCATTGATCGCCACTACCTCAAGCTCATCCGCTCGCTCTCGCGCCACCTTCAAAAAGGCTCTGCCGATCCTCCCAAATCCGTTGATTGCTACTTTGATCTTTTTCATAGTGTCATTAGTATACCAAAATTATGCACGAATGGTTATTGGATGCCGGTTGATCTGCCTAAACTATAAAGACGGGTAATCTCACTCGATGAAAGGACTCTGTTGTAGATACGCACATCATCGATGAGTCCTGCCCAACGAGTAATACCTTCATCTGGCCGGGCGCCAATAACTGCAACAGCAAGCGTAGTAGCATAGGTGTGGGTAAAACTACCAATTTGCACTCCATCAAGATAGTAAACTGCATCGGTGCCATTGTAGGTAATCAAATGATGATGCCATTCGTAATTACAAGCAACGGCGGTATCAAAATCATTGCCAAGACCGTAGCCATTTATTTGCCAAGTTGAACTTAAGCACACTGGAGCAAATAAAGTATTGTCGCCAGCCGAACCTAGTGAAACAAGAGCGCCGTCCGTAGCCGCGTCATCTAACTTTCCCCACACCGAAATCGTCCGGGACCCGGCATCACTGATGGATACGTTCGAGCCAGATGTTACCTTAATACTCCCGGCATCAAAATAAAATGCTTGACCGATCTGGCCAGCGGACGGAGTCGTTGTGGTAGAAAAGTTTTCCGTTGTGCCATTGTTCCCCTGCCCGCTTCTATCATAGACCGTCTCGCTTATAACATCGAGTCCATCGAAAGAATAGAGGAGTAGTAGGCCGTTCGTAAGGTATTGATTCCTCGATGTAGCCAACTGACCAACCTTTGCATTATATAAATTCAAGACATCGCCGGCAGAAAGTGCACGGCTATACACGCGAACATCATCAATCTTGCCATCAAAATATGACCCACTAGCCACAAATTGGCCGATACTAGCGTCAGTGGTTGACACCGTAGGAGTATTACTTGAAGCAGAATCAATAGCCACACTTTGACCGTTTACATACAGCGTCGAGGTGGTATTAATCGCACCTGCGGTCTTAACACCGCACACATGGTACCATTCTCCGACAGTAATCATTCCGCCTGCGGTTGTGGCAGTATTGGCCCCAGCAAATTCAAGAGAAACAGCGCCATTACTATTTGAATTGATAAAAAGTGCCACGGCATTCAAAGCAACTGACGCATTGCCCGTAGCAACAACCGCCTGTGCGGTACTGATAGAATCGGTATTGATCCATGCGCACATGGTAAACGCCACATCTCCAGTAATATCCAAAACGGCAGTGCCTAAATCAACATACTCATCTGAACCATCAAACTCGAGCGCATCATCTTTCCGACCGACCACCCAATCAGAAGACTCCATATTAGTAATTGTCCCCGTATCGCCGTTGCCGGACGCGTCAGTGGTTTTTGTGCCATTTCCTTCATCAAAAGACCAGTACCCTTCGAGACCGAGGTTATTGGGAGGCTTTTGCGTGGTGCCGGTAAGAGCGCGGACCTCAAATGAAAACAGTGGCAAAAAAACAAACACGCACAGAACCAACCCGACTAAGATTTTTGTATTATTCATTTTCATATTTATTCCCAGATAAGCGAAGTTAGGATTGGTAACAACGGCGCGTCAGTGCTGTAGGTGCTGACCTGATATAAAAGACTATCTCGAACAAACCACACCTCTTGGCTCGTTAAACCATCGGTAATCGACTCGAATACGACAGATGGTACTTGTTCATTCCCCACGACACCGGTACCATTCCTACCAACTTTGATACCTGGTACAGCCTTTATTTCGGCAAGCGTTAACGGCTTTGGATCAGTCCTATCTGTCACAAATATCTGAAGTACAATATCTTTTGAGGTATTGCGGACCAAAACTACTCTACCACCAGCATCGTCAAAACTAGTGATACGATATCTTGATGGATAAGCAAAAGAAAACCCGACTACCGAATCCGTGTAGGAAATTTCAGTCTTAGATAACTCCTCTCGACTAGCTGTAACCGCCGTTTTTTCAATCAGTCGAATTCCTGGAATTTTTGAAAAATCAGAGGAAGTGACATCTCGTGCCAAAAACCAGACGATTATCCCGATCACGACCAAGAGCATACTAACAAAGAGCGCTTTTTGTGTTGTGGAAAAATTATTCATATCTCTTCATATTAATTGCCTGATGGCGTCGTGGTGGCTATCGTTTCTGTACTTATAGAAGCCGGAGGTTCTGCTGGGGTTGTTGTCTCTGTCGGTGCCGGTTCAGCTGGAGGTGTTTCAATAGAGGTGCTTGGAGTGGTTGTCGCATTCTCTGTTAAATCAAGGGGGTTTGTGGTCGCACTCTCTGTTGTCGAAGTTGCATACGGATCAAACACCGTCACTGTGCGGGTAGCTTCGGCTCGATTACCGGCCTGATCAATAGCACTGTATCGAACTGTGTGATCACCAAGCACACTCGTATCAATTTGGTCGCCTTCAGCAGTCACTCCGAGATTGTCATTTACATTATCCGAAACGATCGCTCCCGGATCAAGATAGGTGGTGCCTTTTTCTACTCGAGCTGGATTGTTGCCGTTGAGCGTAATGACCGGAGACAGAGTATCAGCGCCGGAAGAAGTTGATGATGAAGTTGTGGTAGCCGTTAAGGATGATTGGGTAGACGTAGTTGAAGCACAAGTTCCCGCTTGCTTATTCCATTCACCATTTGCAATCGTGACACAGTATTTAGTGCCAGTTACTGAATCGGTAAATTCAATACCGTTCTGCACTGAAGCGGTGTTGGTTTCGACACGATCAAAGACAGCCAATGTCGAACGAATTCTTGAAAATACAACTTCGGTGGCTGACTGAAGATACGCAACCACACGATCAATAATATCGGCCATTGAGTAATTGCTTCCTGTACTTACGGTAGTAGGAGTAGAACTTGCGAGTGCGTTAATCTGCGCCTGTTGTTCTTGGATCGCTTTCGTCAAAATCGCCGTCAATTCTTCGTATCGGACACCGCGAGGAGTGCTCGTACCCCGATCGGTGAAAATGAGCTTGTCATCAACAAGAGAAACTTCCTCGGCGATAAAACCGTAGTGGGATTCATTGTTACTGTTCAAATCAAAGGTTACCGGACGAAGTCGAGATACAATATCGACTGCAGAAACATTGATAGCCTCTATGTTGTGCTTAAACCGAGCAGAAGAGACTGTACAAGTAGTTCCTGCCCCTTCATAGACTTCTTTAGTATTAGCATTCATACAGACCACAACAGATCCCGCCTGATCACCCGTTAACCCACTTAAGGCAAGTGTGCCTGATACCGAGAGCGTTCTCCATGGAGAAGTGGTAGCGATACCCACCGCCCTGTTTGCAGTACCACCAGCACCATCAGAAGTCCCATACACTGTAAGTAGCGAATTACCATCAAGTTTTGCAGTATATGATTCGACCGTACCATTAGCGGCCGCAGAAGTTACTGGTAAATCGTTCCATGTCACCGCGCCAGCGTTTGTGGCAAATGAGAGTGTACCGAGCTGGAGATTATCGACGGTTGTTACATTTGAAGAAAAGTCGTAAACCAAAGCGTTTGCACCAACAACCAAACCTCCTTTGATGGTTGTGGTGGCCGTAGTCGATGTGGCGGTGATATTTCGGAATACACCCTCACCGACAACCGACAGTGCGGCGTACGGAGAAGTCGTGCCGATGCCGAGATTGCCGGCACTGCTAATTCTCATCTTTTCCGTAACCGTCGATAACACACTCGATCCGGCTGAGGTACTTTGAGTACCGAAGACCAAAGCGCCGAGACTGTTGTTGTATGTGGAATTTTCTTTGACACCTCGGATATTTGCAAAAGTTGCTTCAACAGTATTTTGACCAACGGAGCTTCCTGCAAAAACAATATTACCTCCATTTCCCGCAGTATACACATCAGTAGCAGTAAGGTCGCCAACAAAAAGATTACCGAGAGTTGAGCTGTGAGTGCTTCGAGCATTAATCGTTCCGGAAGTAGTGATGTTGCCTGCCAAATCAGTTGGCCCAACCGCCTTGATGGCAAAATTACTACTTGCTCCGGTCGCCGAAAAATATCCAGCGATGCCTGTTGAATTCGCCCCGCCGGTCAGCACGCTCATTACTCCATAATTAGTACCGGAGTTGTCCGGCACGGTGAGCGCCAGACCCAACTTTGCTGCTGGACTGGTACTTCCGATTCCCACACTCCCCCCGCCAGTTGCAAAATATGCCGAACCAGTCGAACCGATATTGGTAGTAGAAGCATTAGTAAAGGTCTGCAATGCTGACCAAGAGTTTGCCGTGGTGGTGCCAAAGGCAAGGGATATAGTTCCTGAAGTAGTAATGGTACCTCCAGTGAGTGGGTAGGCCGTAGCGATCGAAGTTACTGTCCCCGATCCTCCGCCTCCTCCCACACAAGTGCCGTTTATGGCGAAACAACCACCCGTAAGATTGAAGCCGACGTTTGAAGTCGAGGTTGCCTGACCATTAATGCTGAGCCCTCGAAGAGTGGTGGTGCCAAAGCCGGTTGAAGCGATCGAGAGAGCGCGACTTGCGGTAGCTGACAGTGCATCAGAAGTAGTACCGATGCCAAACACCCCGCTATCGGACTCGATGAACCAATGTTTCTGGTTAGCAGACGCATCCGTGTCAGATAAAGTAAACTTCGGCGCATCCGTTCCTGCGACTTGAAGAAGTGAGGTTGGCGTGGTGGTGCCGATGCCGAGGTTGCCAGAATTAGTAATAGTCATAAATGGTGTTATTGTTGTGAAATCTGTGCCCATTTTGCCAAATTTCAAAACACCGTTATTGTGGGTATACATAGTAAAATCATTCAAAGCAGGAGAATCTACAGCAAACCCAGCATACAAATTGTTAGCTGACCCACCGTCATACACGAGCAATTTTGCTTTATCAGTAGAGTTACCAAGAGAAAGCAATCCGTTCGGCGATGCTGTCCCAATACCTACCTTGTTCGTGGAATAGTCATAGACGAGTCCCGAAGTTTCGATAGCAAGACCCCCGGCGAGAGTAGAGGTTGCTGAAGCCGAGCTTGCAACCAATGCAGTGCCAGTGACAATACCAGATGAGGTGATGGCACCAACGAATGTGGAAGCGGTAGTTGAAGTGGCAGTGAAATATGAGCCGATGATTGCGTTGCCCAAAATGTCGCCTGCTACCGAGAGTTTCTGGCCCGGCGAGGTGGTGCCGATGCCCCAATTTCCCCCAGCAGTGATAACTGATTTTAGAACTGGTGTAGCATCATTGCTATAGATGTCGAGAATATTTGCCGTCTGCGAACCAGTCGGCTTCAAAGCAAATGTGATTGCATCTGTAGCACTTCCCGCCACCGACAGTTTTGCATACGGAGATGTCGTCCCGATACCGACACTCACAGCATTTCCTAAGACCAAACAATTTGAACAACCGACAGTAGCACCATACCCAAGAGCGGTAGCATTAGTGAGCCCAGAAGAACCCACATTGGAAGAAACACCAATGAGAGTATTGTTTGAACCGGTAGTATTTGTGATACCGGCCGAATACCCTATACCGATGTTATTTGCACCAGTCGTGTTTGCGCCGAGCGCGGCAGCAGAAGTACCGTCACCGCCCACAGCAACGTTTTTTGAACCCGAAGTGTTTAGAGTGAGCGTTCCTGAACCAACACCAACGTTCCCTGATCCAGTCGTCACGGCCCCGGCCATTACATAATATCCGATACCAACGTTGTTTGAAGACGAAGCTTGATACAAAGCTTGGTTACCAACGGCGACGTTTCCGTCCCCATAGCCGTTAGAATAGAGTGCGTTGACACCAAGAGACGTGTTGTAATTACCTGCACTGTTTACTACCTGAGAAGCACTGCCGATAGCAATATTTTGAGTACCGATTCCCACATTACCAAGAGCACTTGGACCTATGGCAATATTGATTGAGCCAGTGCCTGTGGTGTTTAAGGTAGAAGGTCCGGCACCGGCAAAGTAGTAGTTATTAAGGGTCGTAGAGGCGACGATCATATTCGAACCGTTGAACTTGTACGCCCCTGTATTCGCCACGTCGATCGTGTTCGCAGTCGTGTTCAATTTACCCACGCCAATTCCACCGGTGAAGTAGCCGTTGCCTGCGACCGAGAACGTTGTAGCTGGTGAAGTTGAACCGATACCGAGATTACCCGAAAAGTAAGCGGTCCCATCATCGGAAATGGTCATCCTCAGACTTCCGCCACCACCAGCCCCCGTTGAGCTATAATTCTCACGGAACAATCTCAGAGTGCCAGCACTGTTGTCAAAGTTCCACATGTTTGTCGAGTCGTCTGAAGCAACAATAGTGAGACGCGCGTTTACACCACCAGAAACACGAACCCCTTGGGATGACGCACCGACCACATGCAGTGGCGCGACAGGACTCGCCGTGCCAATACCCACATTGTTTGTCGAGTAGTCGTAGACCAAACCTGAAGTCTCAATAGCCAGACCTCCGGCGAGAGTAGAGGTTGCTGAAGCCGAGCTTGCAACCAATGCAGTGCCAGTGACAATACCAGATGAGGTGATGGCACCAACGAATGTGGAGGCGGTAGTTGAAGTTGCAGTGAAATATGAGCCGATGATTGCGTTGCCCAAAATGTCACCCGCGACTGAAAGTTTCTGGCCGGGAGAGGTGGTGCCGATGCCGAGGTTACCTTGGACAAGTAATCCATTCGATGGCGCCGCTGTCGTATCATAACTCGCACCAACCGTCGCCCCACCAGACACCGAAAGCGTTGAGCCTGGGGCTGATTCGCCGATACCAACATTACCAGTGGCAAGCACAGTGATGAGATCGGTACCGCTGTATGTACCAGCATCAATATTTGCGCGCGTACTTTTTCCTATAGCAAATTTGCCAGAGTCGTCAAAATTAAATCCTGCACCACTGTCGCCAGCAGCAAGCATACCGGCTTTCCCGGTACCTTTTGCAAATACAAAGCTCGCGTCAGAAGAGGCACCATAAGAACGAACTGTCCCTCCATGCACATCGAGCGGGAAAGACGGCGATGCGGTACCAATACCAATCCTCCCGGTCGAACCGACAAATATACCCTCATCCCCCCCATCACCAGAAAGGTAGTTGCTACCAAGAGCGATGTTGGCGGCAGAACCAGTAAAGTTTGCCTGTCCACCAAAATAGGAAGCTCCTGAGACAGTAAGAGCTGTGGAGCTTGCATACGGGAACGTGTTCGCTGTTGTGGCTGACGAGGTGATTGCTCCAGCGAAAGTAGATGCAGTCGTTGAAGTCGAAGTAATGTATTTGACCGTTGGGGAGGTAGAGGCAGAATGTGCGCCGGTGCCACCGTCTGAATAGATCCAGCCTTGGC
>JBBTSQ010000034.1:3293-6968 GCA_038078755.1 Patescibacteria group bacterium | reverse complement strand
CGGGCACAACACCGCGGTCGGCGACGAGGGCGGCTTCGCGCCGAACCTCAGCTCCACCACCGAGGCGCTCGACTTCATCATGAAGTCGATCGAGACCGCCGGCTTCAAGCCGGGCAAGGACATCTTCCTCGCCCTCGACTGCGCCGCCACCGAGCTCTACACAGACGGAAAGTATTTCCTCGCCAGTGAAAATAAGACGCTTACTTCAGCAGAGCTTGTCGACATGTACGCCAGTTGGTGCGCAAAATATCCAATTATATCGATCGAAGATGGATTGGCTGAAGACGATTGGGCGGGCTACGCGCTCCTCACCAAAAAACTGGGCAAGAAAGTCCAAATCGTCGGTGATGATCTCTTTGTGACCAACATCGAGCGTCTACAGATGGGTATCGAACAAAAAGTCGGTAACTCGATTTTGATTAAACTAAACCAGATTGGCACGGTGTCAGAGACTATCGATGCAATCGTCTTGGCAAAAAAAGCCGGTTACACTTCTATCATCTCTCACCGCTCTGGCGAGACTGAAGACACGACCATCGCAGATTTTGTGGTCGGCACCGGCACCGGCCAAATTAAAACTGGCTCCCTCTCCCGCTCCGACCGCGTGGCAAAGTACAATCAACTACTTCGCATCGAGGAATCGCTTGGTAAAAAAGCAATCTACCCAGGCAAATCGGCATTTAAGGTATAATCTCTCCATGACACACGCAGAGAAACAGGTTGTGCTGATCATCCTCGACGGCTGGGGCTATCGAGAAGAGATAAAAGATAATGCCATTGCTTCGGCACGCACGCCGTTTTTTGATTCCCTCTGGAAAGAATACCCGCACGCGCTCCTCAATGCCTCCGGGCTTTCTGTTGGTCTCCCAGAAGGCCAAATGGGCAACAGCGAAGTCGGGCACATGACTATCGGCGCAGGAAAAGTGATTGATACCGACCTCGTCAGGATTGGTAAAGCGATTGATTCAGGAGAATTTGCCAAAAACCCGGCATTCAAAGCGCTCTTTGATCACGTCAAAAAACATAATTCAATTCTTCACGTCCAAGGCCTGCTTTCTGACGGCGGTATTCATAGTCACCAAGAACACCTCTATGCTTTTTTACGACTGGCAAAAGAAGCTGGTATTAAACGACTAGCCATCCACCTCTTTACCGATGGCCGAGATACTCCTCCGCAAAGTGGTGCCACTTATGTAAAACAACTCGAAAACACTCTGCAAGAAATCGGTATTGGTTTTATCGCCACCATGTCCGGCCGATTCTATGCAATGGATCGCGACAATAATTGGGATCGGCTGAAGCGAGCCGAAGAAGCGATGTTTGAGTGTAAAGGTGCTGTCTGCACGATCAAACCATCGGTGTATCTCGACACACTATATACAGACGGCAAAAAAGATGAACTCCTTGAGCCGATTGTCTGTCTTGGAGATACCGGCAAGGGCTGTGCGATTGAGAAAAATGACGGTGTGCTTTTTTTTAATTTCCGTGCCGACCGCGCTCGGATGCTCTCCCAAAAAATGCTTGAGAAACAAGCAAAAGAAAATGTCTGTTTCGCGACCCTGACCGAGTACTCAAGTGAGTTTAAATGCCTCATCGCTTTTCCTCAATCAAAAATTGAGACGACACTCGCAGCAGAAATTTCAAAAGCCGGTTTGTCGCAAGCGCACATCGCCGAGACCGAAAAGTTCCCCCACGCCACATACTTTTTGAATGGCGGGCGAGAAAAACCATACCCGCTCGAAAAACACATCTTACTCGATAGCCGAAAAGATGTGCCGACACATGACTTGGCTCCAAAAATGCGTGCTGAAGGCATTGCGGACAAAGCGATCGAAGAAATAAAAGCCGGCACCGATTTTATTTTCATCAATTTTGCCAACCCCGATATGGTCGGCCACACCGCCAATGTCCCGGCGATTATTGAAGCGCTTGAAGAAGTCGACAAGCAACTCAAGCGAGTGATTGACGCACTCACCACACAGAAAGGGGTCGCATTTATCACCGCAGACCACGGCAATGCAGAGACCAATATAGATTCTGCGGGCAGACCACACACCGCCCACACCTTAAATCCAGTGCCAGCGATTGTCACCAGTCACAACATCACTCTCAAAGGTGGAGGCCTCTCAGATATCGCTCCGACCATTCTCGAATTACTCCACTTGAAAAAACCGAAAGAGATGACGGGAAAAAATCTAGTTGATAGTCGTTAGTACATAGTTATTAACAGAAATGAAAATCGAGCGAAGCCTACGGCTTCGCTCGATGCGTTAAAGAACAATTTTACCGAACAGGTCTCTGTGCCTGCTTCGGAGGCAACGAGAGTCTGATTTTCGTGACCTCGATTTTAGGCGGCGATTGTGTTACCTCCTGCCGTTCATCGGCGAAGTGGTAATGATGCACAACAATCACATCACTCTTACAAGAAACAGTCAGATGTATCCGACCACCATAGAACACTCGGTCTTCGGTGCGTAAAATACGCGGGACAGCGATCAGTGTTGCAACTTGGTCAAGTGGCCCCCAATTGAACGCAAGACCATTGAGAAACTGCGAATGGTCATCTCCGGCCAGTGCAATTGACGCAAAACCCTCGAAGGCGATGCGCAACGAGATCAGGCTCCTAGGGATAGGAAGAGTGGGGTCTACAGACTCAACAGCAAACCGCACTCGAAGAGAATGACCGTCACCAGTTTCAGCCGCAAAAACTACCTGGGCATTCCAGCCTTGTCTCTGCAAGAAACCCGATAAATCCATCACTCCAAGCTGAGGTTTCGCATAGAGCTCTTTACGAGCTGTATCGAGTTGAGCAAGCAGTGTCGGTTTAAGAAACCGATCTGGCTCATTCAAATACACATCCACCTCACCTTTTTCGAGTGCCTGATAGAGCGCCTCGATATGCGGAAGCATTGAGACGTCTCCCGCCGCGCAGATGCGCCGAAGCGCCTGCTCGATGTTGTCCGCATCTCCCTGAAGAATTTCTTGACCAGGACAATGCTTGCTCTTGGTCGAGGCTTTGATCAATCGGTCAGCAAAAATCTGCCTGATCCGAGGATGCATCCAGTAAAATCCTGGGTACACCTTCATGTGACGATTGATCGCCGGCCAATTCAACTCGGCAATAGAAGAGTTTACATGCGACAGTTTGGCAAACAATTGCCCGATGCGAACCGAGAGTGGGGGTTGCGTATATCGCGACTGAAGAAGACTCTCAAGGTACCACTCGAGCACCTTGTCGGCGTTTTTTGCCGAAGGAAAAGCAGAGAGGATATCGAGCGTGTCGTGTTCCCAATCAGTATTTCCACACGCATAAAACCCTTTGGCCTTCATAGCAATACTTGCCAAACACTCCTCCCACTCTTCGGCGGTAAGCGAGTGCAGTATTCCACGCCATGGATCATTTTTGACCAACTCTCCTCGAGTGATAGTCTTCATCCTCATGAGTCCATCAGCGACAGATTGGAACGGATTACTGACTGCTGTTTCTGCATGCATACTTTTTCTTTCTGCGGCTTGCACCGCGTTTTTTGTTTTTGTTTTGAACGAACATACCGCGCAATGCGGCACTTTTGATAGTACTCTGCTTTTGGGAAAAAGCAATGGGAGGATTTACGATTTATGATTCAGGATTTATGAATAGGAGCAAAAAAGATTGTAACAGAGCCGTGTTTTGGC
>JBBTSQ010000034.1:0-3283 GCA_038078755.1 Patescibacteria group bacterium | reverse complement strand
TTTTCCCCAAAAACACGGCTCTGTTTGAACGCGAAAAAATTTAACGGCTCACTCCCTTTGACCAAAAAAGAGTGAGCCGTTTAGCACTTTTGAGCCTATACAGAGCCTCCCTACAGCGAAAAGATAATGAAAAGTGTGAGGAAGGTTAAAGCGAGCAAAGCGTTGATTGCGACCCCTACCAGCGAGCCGATCGCTCCTCCGGACGCAGCCTTAAACGCTCGCATTTCGTTTTTATGAGCCACAAATTCGGCAATCAGCACGCCCAAAAACAGTCCAGCAAACGAACCGAATGGAATAAAGAACAGTGAGCCCAGTACCATCCCAATGACACCCCACAAAATTGATTTTGCGGATGCCCCACCATATTTCGCCCCCAAAATCCCCGAAGCATAATCAATACAAACGGAAAGCACCCAGATACCAGCGAGAATAGCCAGACCGGTAGCTGAAATGTGGAGAAATTGGTCAAAAGCGACAAAGGCGAGTGCCAAGGCGAACATCAGTGAGAGTGCAGGAAACAGAGGGATTAACACCAAACAAGCAGTGGCAAAAAGTGCCAGACCAAATCCGGAGACGACGAGCCAGTATGGGACAGCAATTAAGAAAGTCTCAAACATATAGGAATCATAGCACAAAAACGAAAGAGCGGCGCCGTACTCGGCGCCGCTCTTTCGTTTTATCTAAACTAACAGCATTTGCAGCTCTTTCCAAGAGCTTTTTTAATGCCGTAGAGCACGACAAGTACTGGCCACGTATACATCACAAACGTTGCCGAAGCCCATCCGAGCGCCTGCGCCAAGAAAAGCAACCCAAACAACACAATCAAAATCCCTTTCGCCTTGTGACACATACAGCCACATGTTCCATTCGTAGTATCCATAATTTTTACCTATTCAAAAAATATAATTCGACCTTTACTGCATTGTACCACGCACCGACTATATTTCGTCGAGCTTGCGATTTGCCCACACCGCGAGCGAAATGCCGAGAACCACAATCAGAAAAATAAACATCCCATGTCGAAAAGCATCGGCCTTTTCTACCAAGCTATTTACATGCGATCCAAATACGTAGCCGATCGACACCGTGAGTGGCACATAGATCGCCATACCTAAAAAATTGTAGAGCTGAAAGGTCTTGCGCGGGACTTTCAAAATACCGGAAATCACCGGACCGAGTGATCGGAAAAACGGCACAAATCGAGAAAAGAAGATAACCTTGCGAATATGTTTCTTAATCAATGATTCACGGACAATCAGGCGCAGTCGGACGTGCTCTCGCATTCGATGAATCAATCGGCTATTGCTTCGACTCAAGCGATACAAGATGGTATCGCCAATCAAAATACCGATAAGCGCCACCCCTCCGGCATAATACGGATTAACAAAGCCCGCACTGGCCAAATAGCCGGCCACCAACAAAATAATATCCTCCGGAAACGGGATCAAATGTCCAGAAAGCAAGGCGATCAAAAAGATGCCACCATAAGAAAACTGATCAATATAATCAATGAACACTGTCGGGTCGACCATACCCCACCAGTATAACATCTCTTACGTGGTCAACCACCCACATCTTTGGTATACTTAATATCGAAAGGTCGAATTACAGATCCTTTCTTAACATTCTTTCTTAACTATGGTATCAATGAAATCAATTGGTATAGGAGTAATACTTGCGGCACTTACGATTACCAACATCGCTTTTGCCGAAGCTGATGTCACGGTAATCACAACTGTATCGGCGACCGAGAGTGTCTCTACCACTTCGCCCGATAACGCCGGCGCAATTATCCAAGCGGCGGAAATGCAGATTCGAACGCTTGAACGCGAACTTGAAGCAAAAATCAAGGCGCTCAAGCTTGAGTATCGCGCCAAAATGGAGGCTGTCCGAAAAGATGCCAAAATGCGAGCAGGTGAATTTCGAATTCAGAAAAAAGAAATGCGGGTTGAAGCACGCGACGAGAGACGAGAAGAACTGGCGGAACAAAAAGAGAATGCTCGCGAAGAACGAAAAGAAGAAGTGAAGCCATCGGGCATACGCGCTCGACTGTTTAATTTCTTCAGATAGATTGACCAAAAAAAATGCCCCTTTTTTGCTAAAAACAGCAAAAAAGGGGCATTTTTAAATGGCTTGGTTGAGCCATGTAAAAGGCTAAGCCGGAGGCTTAGCCTTTTGCCCCGACGTAGTCTGTCGGGGTTGAATTTTTTGATCTGAACCGTCTGAACATTACCGAACCATATACACCGTCTGATTGTATTCGCCCACACCAATCAGCTCCGCTTCCCCACGAATGATTTTCTCGTACGGGCGACAGGCAAAACAACCTTTCTCGCCTTTTGGACACACAAATTCGTTCTTCTCCCGAGCTTGTTTTACTTTTTTCGCCACCGTGAGCACTTTTTCAAACGCTTCCGTAAGATCTGGCAGAGTCACTGACTTCACTTCATCGTCTCGATCGAGATACCAGTAGCCAGCGCCAGACACTTTTCGCTTTTGGAGCTTGTTCAAAAGGAGGGCATAAATCGGCAACTGGAGCGACTCGCCGTCTTCATCATTTTTGCCAGTCTTAAAATCAAGCACTCGGACTGAATCGTCAACTTCATTGTATTCGAGCCAATCAATCTTGCCACACAAAATGATATTATCTTCTTCCGAGAGATAAAAATTGGGGGGCATATCATTGTGTCCCGCTTTGAGCTTCACGGTTTTGTTGCGCAACGGCCCCGGATGCTCTGCCACCCGCCGTACCATCGCCTCGCCACGTTTAAAATACTCTGCTTCTTCGTCAGCGGACACAAACCCTCCTTTTTTACCAGAAACTTTTTGCCACGCGTGTTTAAAATCGGCGAGCAAGTCTCGATTAAATCGTTTCTCTGCCGGAAAATTAGCCAAACCTTCTACCACCTCGTGCACAGCCGAACCCAAGGACAACGCTGGACTTGCAATCGTAATCTTTCGCCTATCTTTCGGATCTCGGTATATGTTGTGCAAAAAATAGGCGCGCGGGCATTTCAAAAAATCCCCCATCGAGGAGTGCGAGACCCAGACTGCGGTGTATTTGTCGGGAGCCATAGGGAAAGTATATAGTATAAAAAGCCCTTATTTCTTAGTGTAATGAGCAACGGTTTGCGCAACTTCTTCTTTAATGCCATCAATACACTGATAGACTTGGATTTCCTCTGCATTCACCCACGCAAAATCGGTAAATGAGCCTTTTTCGAGGACTACGTTTCCTTTTTTGTACCGAGCGCAAAATTTTATCAAAATGACCGGTACTTCG
>JBBTSQ010000033.1:36609-37659 GCA_038078755.1 Patescibacteria group bacterium | reverse complement strand
GGGGCGCGCGGTGCGGGCGCGCCCCTCTTTACTCTGGTTGTTGGTTGTGAGTTGTTCGTTTTCAACTTACAGCCACTTCTTCCACTTCACAAAGAAATATAATCCAAAACCAAGCATAATAAATAACAATGAGAGCATCCAAAAGTCTCCAACCATTCCTACAATCGGCCGATAAGGAGTATCGATGGCGAATAGGCCGATGACCAATGAAATAGGGAGCATGATAAATGATATACCGGTCAATTTAGAGATGACTTCATTCTGCTTGGTGGTGAGCATGCTATTGTTGGTTTCTCGAAGCTCGGTCAAACTCTCCATTTCACCTTCAATCAATGTGTGAATCTTGCAGTATTCGCCGGTAATCGATCGGAGGTAGTATTCAAAATCACCTTTGAAAAATTGTCGGCCAGCGATCTCAAATGATTCGAGCACTTCTTTGTGTAACGCGAGGGTGTTTTTAAAATTCAGCAATTCGCGAGCGACTTTTGATAGTTCAAATACCATCTGCTGTTCTTGATTGCTGAAAATGCCTGCTTCAATGCGCTTCAATGTGTCTCGCACATAGACCAGCTCGTCGACAGTCGAGTGGTATATCCGCTTGATCATATGATAGAAGATAAAGCCGGCGTGATCACCCAAGTGGCTCTTGTCGAGAATCGAATTGACCTCAAATACTTTTGAAAATTCGTGGAGTGGGTCGATCAGGTCAAATCGTGTGGTGATAATAAAATTTTTGCCGATAATAAAATCAACCTCTTGGTTTTTTCGTTTTTCTTCGCTGTGGTTTCGTTTGATGATGGGGAAGTGGAGAATGAGGTAAATGAAATCTTTGTAGAGCTCGACACGGGGCTTCATATTGGGAGTAAGCAGACCTTCGGCAACGAGCGGATGAATTTTGTATTTGTTCATCACCTCGATTACTTCGTCTTTGGTTGGTGATTCAAGATCCACCCATGTCAATTTTTTGTGCGTGTATATGTTGATCATGTAGATAGTATAACAAACAACTTACAACAAACAATTAACAATTAGGGACAGCGGGGGGGGGGG
>JBBTSQ010000033.1:0-36599 GCA_038078755.1 Patescibacteria group bacterium | reverse complement strand
CCCCCCCGCTCTGACTGATTATTTGTTGTAAGTTGTTTGTTGTAAGTTTTGTACACATCTGCGATAATAGCCGATACGCCACGCTTCAATGGACGATTGCGTGGCACGATTTCACCACAGTATCGCCTTTTAATGGACGGTGCGGCGATATGATTTCGCTAAATCACATGCAAAAAATATTTTCACATAAAATTTTCTGGATCGCACTTTCGATTACCTTAATTGTTATTTCGTTTATCTCCGGTGTCTATCTCGGATTTCTTAATCGCTCCGAGGTGTCCAAGGTTACGGGCCTGATGCATACTGATATTTCCGCAGAGCCGGCACAAAAAGTCGATTTTGATCCGTTTTGGAAAGTGTGGAACACGCTCAATGAAAAATTTGTGGCTGTTTCGACCACTTCTGACGCAGATATTTCTGATCAAAAACGAGTGTGGGGAGCGATTGAAGGCCTCACTGCCTCACTCAATGACCCGTACACCGTCTTCTTTCCCCCTGAAGAGTCAAAATCATTTGCGACCGAGATTAGTGGCAGTTTTTCGGGTGTCGGAATGGAAGTGGGCATGAGAGACAATCACCTGGTGGTGGTCACCCCGCTCAAAAACAGTCCAGCGCAAAAAGCGGGTGTTCAGAGTGGTGATCGAATTTTGAAAATCGATACCCAAGCAACCGATGGGTTGCCGGTAGATAAGGCTGTCAAATTGATTCGTGGCAAAGAGGGGACTGTCGTCACACTCACTGTTGCTCGGGAGGGCAAAAAAGAGCCATTTGATATCAGTATTACCCGTGGACCGATTGAAATCCCGACAATCGATACTCTGGAAAAAGACGGCGTGTTCATCATTCGTCTCTACAACTTTTCTGCTATTGCCTCAAACCTATTCCGTGATGCGCTCCGTGAGTTTGTGGTCAAAAATACAGATAAGCTCGTGCTCGATGTGCGGGGCAACCCAGGAGGCTATCTCGATGCGGCGGTTGATATGGCGAGCTGGTTTTTGCCGAGCGGTAAGGTGATTGTGACCGAAGATTTCGGCAATAATCAGGAAGATGTCGTGTACAAGAGCAAGGGGTACAATGTGTTCGGCAGTAAGCTCAAAGTGGCTATCTTGATCAATGGCGGATCGGCTTCGGCATCTGAAATTTTGGCGGGAGCGCTTCGTGAGAATGGTGTGGCAAAACTTGTCGGTGAAAAAAGTTTTGGCAAAGGTTCAGTGCAAGAATTAGTAAAAATTACTCCGGAGACTTCACTCAAGGTAACCGTGGCTAAATGGCTGACTCCCGGTGGCAATTCGATCTCAGCTGGAGGTCTAACACCCGATTTTGTGGTAAAACTCACCGCCGATGACGTGGCGAAGGGCAAGGACCCACAACTCGACCGAGCGATCAGGTATTTGAATACGGGAAGATGAAAGATGACTAACAACTGACAATAGACAACTCACAATCAGACAAGTTAAAGAGACTCGTGCCGTAGGCACGAGTCTCTTTAACTTGTCATTTTTTCTGAAATAAGCTACATTGAGTGGGCAAAAATAATTATATTACCGTATTAAACTTATGAAAATCATTCTCTTGCACGATGTGGCGAAAATTGGAAAGAAATATGAAGTGAAGTCAGTGTCAGACGGCTATGCACTAAACGCTTTGATTCCAAAAGGGATGGCAGAAGTGGCGACAGCTCAAGCGCTCGCTCGTCTCGAGTCAAAGCAAAAGCGAGAGTTGGGAGAAAAGAAGGTGCATGAAGCACTTTTGATAAAAAGTCTAGGTAGTCTATCTTCAGCCAAGATTGAGATAATCGAAAAGGCAAACGACAAGGGCCATCTCTTTGCGCAGGTGCATACGGCAGAGATTGCCAAGGCACTCAAGGAACAATTCAATTTTAATGCGCATCCAGAACACATCATGCTCGAGAAGCCGATTAAAGAAGTGGGGGAGAGTCAGGTAACTGTACAAATTAATGATAAGAAGGCGACTGTTGCGGTAGTGGTTAAGGCGAAGTAAGATAATATAGAAATTTCTAAATTATAATTCCTAATTTCTAAAGGGGAAAAAACAAAGAGCGGCGCCGTAGGCGCCGCTCTTTGTTTTTATTCATGAATCATAATTCGTGAATCATGAATCTCCTCTTAAACCACGTGTACTACTTTGTGGACACTGGTCTTGCCATTAAACCCAAGTTTTCGTTTTGAGGTAATACTAATCTTGCCTTCTTTGAGAGCAAAGATGGTGTGATCTTTACCGACACCAACATTTTTACCACTCAAGAAATTACGGCCTTTTTGGCGGACAATAATCGAGCCGACTTTGGCACTATCGCCATGAGTCAACTTGATGCCCAAATAGCGTGGATTTGAGTCGCGACCGTTTTTACTTGTACCTGCTGATTTTTTGGTTGCCATAGTTGTTTGTGTATTAATTCTGGGCGACAATGCTATCTGACAGAATGACTGTCGCCTGCTATACTGATACCACACAGCATAACCTATGGATAACAAAAATGCAAGTAATGGGTCAGAGGAGCCGGTCGTCGCTTGGCAATCGACATACGCCATCTGGTACAAGAAGGCGTTGGGCGCGGTGGGGACTGTGGCCAACGATCATGTTGCGTTTAGCTTGATCGCGCTTGTACTGGTGTCGGCAAGTAGTTTTGCGTTAGGACGATTGTCTATTGCTGAACAGTACCGAGAGCCGGTACGGATTGAATACTCACAGGATGCGACAGTGGCGAAGGCTTTGATCTCAACAAAGACACCTGAAGCAATCTTAGGTGGGGTAGTTGCCTCAAAGTCGGGGAGTGTGTACTATTTTCCATGGTGTGCGGGAGCGTTGAAAATAGCCGAGGCAAATAAAGTCTGGTACGCAACAGAAGGTCAAGCAAAGGCGGTAGGACTACGGCCAGCGGCGAATTGCAAAGGAATGACGGGGAGATAACTTACAACTGACAACAAACAATTTACAATCAGATTAAGACAAGAAAATACAACAGTATGAAAAAACACATTGGCAGGACAGTATTACAAATTATCGCTCTTGTATTTATCGTTTTCGGCATTATTGGTCTATTTCTGCCGTTTTTACAGGGGATTATATTTTTGGTTATCGGATTATATCTTTTATCACTCATTTCTCCACGGATTCGGGAGCATATCCATGCGTGGGGAAGGCGGCATTCATTTGTGGGAAGGGTGCTCGCACGATTGGAGGGGTTTAATGTAAGACTCCGCCGTTGGTTTCATTTAGATTAAAGTCACATTAAATCCGATGTATTTAATATGTTAACATACGGCTTTATAGAGCCATATTTCTTGTCTTAGAGAAAAAAGACATTTTTTTATCGCATATCCCCATATTCTAAGCCATTTTTAGACAATATAAGACAGGGCTTTTCAAGTGAAAAATCCTTATTATAAGCCATATTTTGACGATTGACGTAGGTGGTTTTGCGTTGTAAAAGCTTGACAGAATAAATGAAAGGTGCTATACTTAACCCAAGTCAGAGTTCGTCTCTGATTTTTCATTTGTAAGCACTTAGATACACGTACAAGATTAACAGCTAACGCTTACACCCAAAATTATGATAGAACTTACTACACAAGCATTAGTATTGGTATCGCTACTCTACGGTAGCCCTGTTACCGCACTTGCGGCAGGGAACGACGCGTCAATTGATGCTCGGGTACAGGTAGAGCAGTCGATGCCAAAACCACAGACCCTCGAGTCACACGTTCGAGAGTACTTTAAAGATACGCCGATCTTGGCCGAAGTGGCTCGGTGCGAATCGACCTTTCGGCACATCGTCTCTGACGGTAGTGTGCTTCGTGGACGGGCAAACTCCAAAGATATCGGGGTGATGCAGATCAATGAGATCTATCACGCCAAGACTGCGACCAAAAAAGGTCTCGATCTTGAAAATCTCGATGACAACCTCGCGTACGCCAAGTACTTGTACGAAAAAGAAGGCTTGCGTCCGTGGATGTCTTCTTCTAAATGTTGGAAGCCATCACTTGCTGAAAACGGCTCATTGGTAGCGAAAGCTAAATAACACAGGTGATTTAACAAAAGAACCGGCCCCGCCAGAGTACTGGCGGGGCCGGTTCTTGCTATGAGGGGTATATTTTGCTAAGGTTACTTTGGAACCAAAAGAGAAAGTTCATTCTATGAGACATCCAAAAGTCAGACGGTATCACAAGTTGACTGCTACGCTACTGTGTTTGCAAACAGCACTCGAGAAGGCTGAGAAGAAAGAACGGGATTTCTATCTCGAGGCAATGTCCGAGGCGATCACGTGCACCAAACAAGCACTGAACGATTGCGTCTTGGAGACTTCATTGGCTAAAATCACAGTGCTAAAAGTCGAGGTTCAGTGCCTGTCGGGTTTTGATAGTAAACGCTTCCTATTGCCGTCTTATATCATTGGACCGCTCAAAAAACTCTGTGAAAGATTTCGTCAGAGCTCCACATTACTGCATGCGAGAGTGGATCTGAAGTCGAAGCCATTTCTGAATCACGCAATGACTTCCTTCGGTATCATAGAGGGGCGTTTGACCCGTCTGGACAAGCTTCTGTGACACATTTTAGGGAACCAGTAGACAATTCAATTGCTACTGGTTTTTTCTTGCATAAAAGCAACGTGAGGTGTAGCATATTTAGTGGAGTTGTTATTTTGAGAAGAGAAAGGAAATTCATGGCTCGAGAAGACTTGGGCATCGTTTTGTCGCCACAAGAAGAGTTTGGTCAACGAAGAAAAATCGAAGGACGAATGTTTGAGTGTAAATTTTGGGGAATGCCCCCACCAGATCCTGAAAAGCCTGTCATTCAATCGGTCCCTGCGTATGCAAAATTTGAAGAAGTGCTGGCTTTGGTTGAAGCACACCAACTTGCCATTCCTAATTGGAATCCATATGATCCCAAGATTGGTTTGGCAGCTAAACTGTTCCCTTTGGTTTCGTGGCAGGCATCGATCTCCGGATTGATGCTCCTCAACGCAAATTTTGCTCCCAACGCGCTTGATCAATATCATAACGCTGATGGAGTATTCTTTTTGAGGAGTCCGAGGACATATCTTGTCTTTGATCTCACGATCAGCCATTCGAGTCTCGATGCTAAAAACGGCAAGCATAGTCCTGCAGAGTTCTTGATTCGACCAAGGCATCTCGATGACGATTGTATCGAGTATCATGCAGGTATGATTGCTCGGCGTATGCGAGAGTTGGTCGATCAGAAGCGCGAGCGTAAACGTGCGCATCGCGATAAACGCAAACTGTTTCGGGAGGTTGATACAGATGAGGAATATGTGGGGGAGAGGGTATAAAACATCTTTTCCACATGAAAATGCAATTGAAGTGCTGACACTATGTGTACCAGCGCTTTTTCTTTTTTAGATATTAGTTCAGAAAAAATGATTGCTCTGCGTAGCGCGCGAGATTATTGAAGGTTGATCTCGGGGTGATTCAGTGGGCGTAGTTTACAAGTAATTTTGGGTAGGAAGGTGAGGTGAGTGGAAGGAGTATTGTGGGAGGGTCCCAATGGTATGATGTCGCACCACAGGAGTACTAGTTGTCTCCTAAGTCGCTAGCGCTCCTAAGGATACAATGTCGCACAATATATCTTTTGTACATTAATACAAGAGAGCGAGGTAATTCAATATAAATGCCTTGCGCAGGCGGGTAGCCGAGCAGAGCAAAAACCCAGCAGGGTTTTATGCGTGCATTTATATTGAATTACCGAGCGAGTCCGTCTACACGTGGCCCTGCGGGATTCGGATTACCTCCAGTCTTGATGATATCCAGCGTATCTAGGAATTGCGCCCATATTTTATCGACAAAGATATCGTGCCAAAGGTAGTTGTAGGGCTTCTCAAGGTAGTTTGTCCATACATACATCACCCATCCCACCACATAGCCGATGTTATTTTGAGTACCCGGAGCTTCGACCAGACCTTTAATGTCGATTCCAAAGTAGCTTATGATTAAAATAGCAACAATGATAATCAAAATCGTCCGAACAAGTCCGCTCTGTTTATTGATGTGCATCATTACTTTAGTATACGGTCTTTCTACATTTTTTAAAAACTAAATGTGTATATCTTTGTGAAGCCCGATGTATGAATACAGATTCACGATTCATGAATATGGAAAAACACCAAACGGCTCAACCAGAGACTGGTTGAGCCGTTGGACTGAAATATGGCTCTATAGAGCCATATTATTAGGGTATCGTCAATATATGGCCTAAAATAAGGGTTAAATAGAATAAGGAACATCCCGAATGTGGGGTGAATTAAAGTCTAGTCTCGCTTATTCCCTCGCAGACTCGAGAATAAGCGAGACACCGGGGTAGACTTTTTTGTAGAAGAATCGGCCTCCGCCGATACTGAGTCAGTTACAATATGTTCTTTTTCGCAAGGGCGAGCGGTACTCCGCTCGCCTTTTTCTTTTTCTGATTGTGAGTTGTCTATTGTCAATTGTGAGTTTGTCCTACAGGTATGACAACGGATTCAAATATGCTTTTGGATCAGCAATCGGAATGACCGCGTTATGACAATTTTTGCTCTTGCTATAAGTAATAATCTGCACACCTTGGCTGGCGTAGACCCCAAAATGCAAATGCGGGCCGGTAGAATACCCGGTATTTCCGGAATAGCCGATTGTCTGTCCAGTGGTCACTTTGTCTCCTTGATTGACCCCGATATATGAGAGGTGCGCATAGAGTGTCGACAGGCCATTGCCGTGTGTAATCAAAACCCATTTTCCATACGAATAACATCCCGCAAAATTGTCCGTGTTCCCCACACCAGCAACCGTGCCCGATAGCGCCGCTTTTATTTTTGTCCCCGTCGATGCTCGAAAATCAACCCCATTGTGTCCCCTACTGCTATAAATTTGCGGATTTTTGGTGGCAAACGGCGTGTTGCCAAAGTACTGCGTGATTTTCACACCGTCGAGTGGCCATGATAATACGCCTGTGCCGACAGACGGGAGCTTACTTACATCAACCGCCAGCTTCAATTCTGACTCGTACTGGGTCAGTTCATTTTCGAATGCTTCTTTCAGGGCTTCTTTTTTGTCGAGCAACGCTTTATATGCCGATTCTTTATTTTTAGTATCTTTCAGCACCACCGCTTTTTCTTTTTTATTGCCGGCAATAATCGTCTGTTTAGCCACCAAGTCTTTTTTGTATTGTTCGAGTTCCACTCGCGCTTTTTCTTGCGCCTGTTTGGCAGTCTCGAGCTGTGTCTTAGCAGTCGTAATCTCGTGAGTCTTTTCGGCAATAGCGTCTGTCACTGTGTTGGCAGTATCAATGGCGTTCCATATACTTGAAAGTGTGTATGTCCCGAGTACGGCGCTGACCAATGTCTGATCATCATTTTTTCTGATATCTCGCAGGAGCAATGCAATCGCTCGTCGATTGTGGTCGATGGTCTTAGTTTTGTCTTCAATAGATTCGGTTAAGCTCTCGATTTTGTAGGTAGTGGCCACGATTTGATTTTCAGCCACCCTACTGTCCTTGTTTAACTTATTGATCGTTAAATCAAGCGTCTTGATGTATCCCTCAAGACTTTTTACCTGCGTGCTCGCCGTGTCGATCTCATTTTTGACTTGGGCAATTTCTTTTTCGAGTGCGGCAATGGCTTGATTCCGTTCTTTGATCTTTTGTTCGAGCTCGCTTTTTGTATCAGCACATACCAAAAGTGGCACTACCACACACACAAGAATTAGAAATCTTTGTATGTATTGGGAGATCTCTCTGTTCACGATAGTTGCGAAATTGCTAATCGTATCCGATTGATCGCCTCATCTTTGCCGACAAGCGCGGCGACGGTAAACGGATCAGGAGAGGTGTCTTTTCCGGTGAGGGCATATCTAAGTGGCCAGAGTACTTCCCCCTTCCCTTCCCGTGCGGTGACTTCTTTGAGAGCTTCTTCAATGGCCGATTTCGTCCAAGAAGTCAGTGATGATAACGTAGAAGCAACCATCTGAAGCCTGCGCTTAGTCTCCGATATATCAGGCGCTTTTTTCCATAGTAATTTTTCGGAGAGTAGTACCGGAGTGCGATACAGGTATACAAATTCACCCTGTTGTGCGAATGCGTCGATATCGCCAAGTGTGCTGATGCGCTCTCGAATGATGGGTACTAGCTGTGTCGCGTGGTCGAGTGAAAGCTCCGGCATGGCTTTAGCAATCTTTTCTATCAGAGTGGCCTCGGGTAATAGACGAATATACTCTTTGTTTATCCATCGCAATTTTACCTCACTAAACACAGCTCCCCCTTTTTGAATCTTTGTCATGTCAAATTGTGTGATCAATTCTGTCAGAGACAAAATTTCTTGTTCGGTGCCTGGGTTCCAACCAAGTAATGCGAGGTAATTTATCATCGCGCTCGGTAGAAAGCCTTGATCTCGATATTCAGTGATAGCCCGCGCTCCTTTTCGTTTCGATAGTTTACTTCGATCATCGGCTAAAATCAGTGGGAGGTGCGCATAGTATGGTTCTGGCGCGCCGATAGCTCGCCCGATTAAAATTTGGCGGGGAGTATTTGAAATATGATCTTCTCCGCGGACAATATGGGTGACTCCCATAGTGAAATCGTCTACCACGACCGCGAGGTGAAAGAGGGGCTCATTGAGATTTTTTGCGATCACAAAGTCCTTTAGGTCACTAACATCCATTTCAATATCGCCGCGTATCAAGTCGTGGAACCGAACGGTACCGCCGGGATTTTTAAAACGAACCACTTCTACTAGTGTATCCGCGACCGGCTTGCCCTCACTGTCTCGGGCGGGTTCTTTTGATATATATGCCTTACCGTCGGCAATTAATTGATTGAGGTATTTTTGATGTGTTGCTAATTGTTCTGACTGTCGATAGAGCGCGTCGTACTCCAAGCCAAGCCACTTCAAACTTTCAATGATGTTATCCTCGTACTCTTTTTTTGAGCGAGCTCTATCGGTATCTTCAATCCGAAGAATAAATTTTCCTCTGTGCTGTCTGGCATAGAGATAGCTAAACAGCGCGGTGCGATAATTGCCACTATGGAGCAAGCCGGTGGGACTTGGGGCAAACCGCGTGACAACTTTTTGTGTATGTTCCGAATTATTTTTCATGAGATAAGGCAATAGAGATGATTTCTCGAGCGATAGTGTCTGACGCGTCTTTTCGGGCAAATGCGGTCGTCGCACCTTTCATCTTTGCCAAGATATCAGCGTGTTCAACGAGACGCTTGATTTCAGATACCAGCACGTGAGGCGACAAGTTTTCTTCTTCAATGACCACCGCCGCTCCTGTCCGTGCATAGGCAAAGGCATTCTTCCGCTGATCATGAGAAATCGCTTCGGGAATTGGAATGATAATACTCGGGATTCCCCACAGCGCAATTTCAAAAATGGTTGATCCTGCTCGCGAGATGATTAGATCAGCAACACCAGCGACCATCTTTATGGTCACCGCATCCATATATTCAAATGGGTGATAACGGGATGCATACTGGTTGCCTTGAAGTACTAGGGTGGCGGTCTCTTTTACCGGCACAAAGTGCACTTTACCGGTTTGATGAATAATTTGCACCGTACCGACGAGATCAGGCAAGGACTGAATCAGAATTTCATTAATGGTCGCTGCTCCTTGCGAACCACCCAAGATGACGATGGTCGGTACCTGTTCTTCAAGGCCTAAAAATTTCTTCGATCCTTCTCGCGTGACGTTCATAATGTCTTTGCGAATAGGATTGCCAGTATGCGCAGTCTTTTCAATCGGAAAAAAAGCTCCCGCTTCACTGTAGGATATGGCGATACGGGTGGCAAACTTCCCTGCCCATGCATTGACTCGCCCCGGTTCGCTGTCGGATTCGTGAATTACTACGGGGATACGAAATAGTCGTCCAGCAACAAGCGCGGGAAAGCTGGCGTACCCGCCTTTACTAAAAATCACGTCAGGAAAAATACTGAACACTTTTACTATTGCCATCATAATCCCCCACCCCGTTTTAACCATGTCGACAAGATTGAGGAGGGAAAAATATCTTCGCAATTTTCCGGCGGGATTGGGTACGAAGGCGATGTTGTTTTCAAGCAACGCTCGGGGATTGTATGGACTGGGCGCCATATAAAAAAGCTTCGCATCGAGGAGATGCTCCTCTTTAGCAATTTTGTTGATTGATTCGGCAACGGCAATAATTGGGTAAAAATGTCCCCCACTGCCCCCACCGGTAAGAAGAATTTTCATCCCGTTAGAGACAGATCGCAGTAAGCGAATCCTGTGTAAGATTAATGGCAGTAATGTTCGACTCGATTTTTTTCATAGTATTGTGTTATATCGTGATCGCAGTCTCTAACGGGATCATACAATATCTCGAGAAATATTCATAATCAGACCGACTTCTGCTAGACTAAAAAATAGCGCTGTCCCACCGTGGCTGATAAAAGAGAGTGGAATTCCTCCGAGCGGGATCAAGCCGAGCATTGAAGCAATGTTCATAAATGACCCGCTACTCACCAGTATAACAATTCCGACCACTATCAGTCTACCAAAAGCGTCTTTGGCACCTTTGGCAATGGTTAATCCGGTCAGAGTAAAAAATAAAAATAAACAAATAATCCCCGCTGATCCTAATAGGCCAAACTCTTCTCCAGCAACCGCGTAGATAGAGTCTCCTATCGGTTCGGGCAGATAATTGAATTTTTGCACGCTCTGACCAAACCCTCTTCCGAGTAATCCTCCGGAGCCGATCGCAATCAGTGATTGTTGTACTTGATACCCGGCTCCTTGCGGGTCGTGGGAGGGATTGATAAAGGTGGTAATGCGATTCATCACATACGGCCGAGTAATGGCGATTGCACCCAAGCCGATACAGCCGATTAACACAAAAACGGCGATATCACGCCACCGTGCTCCCGAGACGATATACATTGCCATACCAGAAAGTGCGATGATAAAAAAGGTGTCGGTGTCTGGTTGGGCAAGTAAAAGTCCTCCCACAATACCGATAATAACAATTGTCGGTATCATTCCAAACCGAATATCTTCTATTTTTGATTTTACTCCCGATAACCACGCCGCAAAGTACAGAATAAAAGCAATTTTCAGAAATTCAGCCGGTTGAAACGAGACCCCCGCCACATCGAGCCATCGTGTGGCTCCGCCATGACTTACTCCCACCCCGGGAATTAACACGAGAATATTGAGCGCGATAGCAATGATAAAAATATAAAAACTATAGGGTCGCCAGCGTCTGTAGGGGACGCGTGAGGTAATGATACAGGCGATACTTCCCCCGATGATGCCAAACACAATCTGATTAAATGCCACCGATGTGAATGTGGCGCCGTCGCGAGCAAGAAGTCCGAGCGAGGCCGAAGCAAATATAAACAAGCCACCCACAACGAGCACGACAATGCTTGCTAGGAAGGGTTTGTGTATCGGTTTCGACATACAAAACAGTATACGGCATAATGGGGAAAGTAAGAAACGGGGAGATTGGGTGAAGAAAGCCCCAGAAATTGTCTCGCTCCGCGGGAGACAATTTCTGGGGCTTCTAGTGCTAAAAATGTAAACGGCTTAGCCGTTTAGGTGGCTCAATAGAGCCATATTTAAACTCCAACGGCTCACTGGGTCGGGCTACGTCGGGGGGTCTGATTTTTAAAGGCTCAACCCATACAGAGCATTTTGGGTTGAGCCTTTAACTGACACACAGTCAAAAATCACCCCATTACCCTAAAAGGGCAACCGTCACTCCGACCACCGCGCACATGACACCGAGTACCCAATATCGCATAGTGACTTTGTATGCCGGCCAGCCAATCGCCTCAAAATGATGATGCAGAGGCGCGACCATAAACACTTTTTTCCCCCGATATTTTTTTGACAGCAGTTGTAGAATCACTGATCCAGTGGTTACCAAAAGTGGTAGTGCGATCAAAGGCAAGACAAATAGCCCATGACGCTCCGTAAGTGCATCGGTCATAAATGCCACCACTGCTAAAGTCACGGTGAGCGCCATACTGCCCGTTTCCGACATATAAAACCGCGCCGGTGGAATGTTAAACCACAGAAAGGCGAGAAGCGCGCCAACAATAGTGGCGCAGAGCGCTGATAGATTGAATTGTTGTTGATAAAACGCAATCACTCCGTACGCGGTAAACATGGTAGCGAATAATCCTCCGGCCAATCCATCAATGCCGTCAATCACTCCACCGGAATAGAGTGCCAGTGTCACGAGCATAAAGAACGGAATAAATAACACCCCAAGTTCTAGGTTGTCAGCAAATGGAATGCCGATACTTGAGACATCCAATTTTAGATAAAACCAGAGTGCGCAGAGTAAGCCAACAATGCCCACTGCCCACAATCGCTTGGTGAGCGACAGCCCCCCTGCTTTGTGATCTTTTGATCCACGAATATCCAGGAGATCATCGATGGCTCCGACAATACCTCCGATAGCGAGGGTGGTGAGCGGAATCCATGTCTGGTCTCGACTGACGAAGTCGAGTTTGGCAAAAATATCAATCGAAGTTGCACTGTCTATCACCCAGAAAAAAAGTGATGTCACCAGTGCGCCAACCCAGATCACCACCCCACCGAGCTTGGGTGTCCCCACCTCTTTGTGTGCGTGCAGTTGATTAAAAATCGGTGTCCCCCCACCATCGACCGCTACAGTCTTTGCCTTTTTTTTCCACAATTCATTGCGGTAGAGAAAAGCGGTTAATGCCGGAGTGCCCAGCATGCCAATAGTAAAAGCGATCGTTGCGGGAATGAATACCTTGATCACATCGATAAGCATGGGGAAAGTATACCCCCACACCTAATTTATTCCAAATTAGGTGTGGGGGTATACCAGAACACAGACAACAGACAAGAGACTAACAACTGACAATCACAAAAAAGATGAGGGAAACGCCTCCGAAAATCGCTTGCCCCGAGGCACTCGAGGGGGCGTATATTCTTAATTCTTGAATCTTATATTTGTTTAGTGAAAAAACTTGAGAATATCTTGATACGTAATCACCGCCATAAATACCAGAAGCAAGACAAACCCGGCGCCATTGACCCAATTGACTGCATTGATCGGCAATCGTCGTCGAATGATTGCTTCGATTCCCACAAACAAAATCCGTCCGCCATCGAGCGCGGGGAATGGCACCAAATTCAAGAGCGCCAAATTGACCGAGATCATTGCGGTAAAAGTAAGCAAGTACGTAAAACCGGCATTGGTCGCATCCGATACCAATTTTGCAATACCGACCGGCCCCGCCACCGTATTAAAATCTGCAGTGCCAACAAATAGTTCTTTAAAAAATTGAGTGAGACCAAGCGCTGTGTGTTTAACGACAAATCCGGTGTAGACCAGCCCATCAATCGGCGCGCGATACCACGGCACCGTGACGGTTCCGATTTCTTCCATCGAAATACCGAGTGCAAATCGCTCCGGCACAATCCCCTCGACCGCTTCGACAGACACTGTGCGAGGAGCGCCGTCACGTTCGAGAAGCACTTCGAGAGAGCGACCAGACGACTGATCGATCGTGTCACGGATTGATCCAATGGATAGATCTGCGGAGAGGGTATTTTTCTTGAATGATTCACCCACCGATTGAATGATGTCCCCCACCGCTATATTCGCTTTCGATGCGGGACTATCTTTCGCTACGGAGGTGACAACCACCCTTCGGTCAGACACCGCGCCGTGACCTGCATAGTCCGACACCACCATCTTCATCCCCATACCGAGTGCGAGTGAAAAAAGCACCCACGCGAGAATAATGTTGCAGGCAATGCCGGCGATGAGCACCGCCACCTGAATACCTCGGTTTTTGTTGGCAAAACTTCGAGCGCTATCGGGACCGGTCAGCGACTCTTCTTCTGGGTTTTCACCAAAAATTTTGACATAGCCTCCGAGTGGAAGTAGGTTAAACGCATAGGTTGTCTCTCCTCTTTTCACCGATACTACTTTTGGCGGAAAACCAATAGCAAATTCATCGACTCGAATACCGAAAAATTTGGCCACTGAAAAATGCCCCAGCTCGTGAACAAAGACTAGAAGTGATAAAACTAATAGAAAAATAATGATACTCATGGTGTGTTTAGGGCGGGCCGTGCTCGGCCCGCCCCTCCTTCCGACGGCTTTTAACTCATAATATCCTTCTCTTTTTTCTCTGCAATGTCTGCCAAACGCTTGTTGGTCTCATCCACCAATTTTTGCATGTCATTTTTAAGACGAAACTTTTCATCCTCGCTCATCCCGCCTTCTTTTTCTTTGGCTTGAATATCAGTCCAGGTCTTGTCGCGCTCTTTTCGGACAGTCACTTTCGCCTGCTCGAGCTTTTCTTTGACCACTTTTACGAAATCACTTTTGCGTTCGGTGGTGAGCTCGGGAAAGATCACACGCAGACCTTTGTCATCAGAAGCTACCGACACGCCGAGATTGGACGTAGTCAACGCTTTCTCAATTGCCTTCACTTGCGACATATCCCACGGAGTGATTCGAATAGTGCGCGGATCCTCAACAGAAACGCCGGCCACTTGCGGAATAGAAAGCATCGCGCCGTATGATTCGACTGACACTTGATCAAGCAATGTTGGAGACGCGCGAGAGGTGCGAATCTGCTGGCATTCTTTTTTAAGCCACTCCTCGGCGTTTTTTAAATTGTCTTTACATGGGGTGAAATTGTAGGGCATTACAGAAGTATATAGCAAAAAGGAAAAAGTATAAAGTATGGAAATAAATCCTTACTTCTTATTCCTCCTTTTTTAAAGGAGGTGCCTAGTACTCTAGGCGGAGGATTTTGAATTCAATACAAATCCCTCCACGCCAGAAGACTGGCGGTGCTCCCTTTAAAAAGGGAGAATTAAAACCCCTCATTTCCACTCATTTTTTCGGCAATCCTAAAATAGCCTTATTTCTAGGGCTATTTTTGATGCTACCCTATATGAAATGAAAGAAAGTGGAAAAAGTGCTTGACTTTACAAATCTACTATGCTATGATGTAAAGGTAGATCGGTTGTCATAAAGCTGGTCGAACGGTTGTAGACGACACTTGAGTGATTGTGTTATCTAGCAAACCTTCTTGGAAAGTAATCATTCTCTGTCTGTGTTGAGCCTTACGAACACGGATTAAAATTAAGAAAGGCGGATCCTTCTTTCTGGTTTACACGGAATGCGACGGGAGAGCCAGCGCAAACCAAGGTAAAGAAAGTGACAGTATTTTGTCCAGATTGGGGCGGATCCAGTTCACATCCCCACGGAACAGTTGCTCATCAGGGAACAACTTCCGATCTGTCGTTTGAAAATGAAGAGTGCTCGGTTGTCCGAGACAACACTGTCTAAAATCAAAGTCTCCCAAGACAGGAGTGCTCAAGTTCTTTGTGCTATCATGAAGCGGATTGCGGCCCAAGCATCTCGGTGGCGCCAAACTATCCGCAAGAAGCCATCCGTCAATCTTGTCTCTGACAGGATACGGGTGCGGGGCGGTGTTGCGAAAGCAATGCCGCCCTTTTCTATTGTACCTGCGGAGCAGTACGGACGAGGCAAAACTTTATTACCCAATTTCTTCTGGTCGGGAGCCTTTTTGGTAGATGGTGAGGGGAAGTTTTGAGAGTACCACTCGAATTTTTTCAATACACTGCCAGCTTGCCACAATTTCTTCAATACTGACAAATCGCGTCTGATCGCCGTGCATAGCATCGACATAGATCCGCTCGTAGGCATCACGGATCGGGTGACTCGCGTCATCTCTGTAATTAAATGCCAATTTCTTCGGCAACACATCGCTCTTGAATCCGGGTCGTTTGACCCAGAACACTGTCGAGATACCTTCGTCTGGCTGAATACGAAAGGTCAGCACATTTTGGCAGTACGACTCCCCCGATTCATCGATCACACAAAATTTCTGACTGGCAGTTTTGAAATAAATTTTAATATCAACCACCGATTCAGCGAGACCTTTACCCGCGAGAAGAATGAGTGGCACCTGTTTGAACCGACCCGAAGTGCTGTGCATGATCACTTGCGCAAAAGTTTCGGTGGTCGAGAGGGGTGATACACCAGTGGTCGAAAGGTAGCCTTCGTATTGTCCGCGGGCAAATTGTGCGCCGTGTGTGTCCGAGAGGTGCTTGCTGTGCGCGGGGAGAAGCGCTTCGAGCGCTTCTCCCCGCGCTTTTCGCACCGCTTTTGCTGTCGCCACTTTCGGCTCGTCCATCACTACCATCGCAAGCATTTGCAGAAGATGATTTTGCACCACATCGGACAGCGCGCCAACCTGATCATAAAATGCGCCCCGCGTACCCACATCCGCTTTTTCGAGCAATCGACACTCGATACGCTCAATATGTTTTTTGTTCCACAGTGATTCAAACAAACTATTGGCAAATCGAAACGCCATGATATTTTGTATCGCCTCCTTGCCCAAATAGTGATCAATCAAAAACACTTCTTCCGGTTTTCGCACCTCTGTTACCAATGTGTATAACGCCTTGGCGCTCAAAGCGCTCGCCCCAAACGGTTTTTCAATCAAAAAACGGACGGTACCGGCAATCGGTGTCGTCTCGTCAGAAAAACCAGCCTTTTTGTAGTGCGTCAAAATAGTGGGATAGAGCGCGGGAGGCACTGACAGGTTGATGAGTGTTACGGCTGACACATCTCCCACTTGGGTAAAATTGATTCTGTCGGCAAGCGCTCGGTATGCTTCTACATCATCAAACTGACCCTCGAAATACCACGCGCATTTTACAAACCGAGCAATCTGCTCGATAGAGTCATGGGGAAATTTTTGCGTTACTGCCCGTGTCACCAATTCTGAAAATTGCACTTCCGAATATGCTTTTCTGGAAAAACCAACCAGTGAAAATTGTGTAGGCAACTCCCCTGTCCGAAACAAGCCGTACAGCGCCGGCACCAATTTTGCCTGTGCCAAATCGCCGGTAATGCCCATGATAACTACAGTCAGTCGAGAGGGTTTGGGATGTTCGATCATATACAGTAGTATAGCAGAATATGTAACTAGAGGCAGGGGCGCCATCTTTGACGACCTTGTCATCAAAGATGACCCTCAATAGCTTAAGAAATTATGAAAACGAGACATACATCTATTATACGCATATGCGTATAATAGATGTATGTCTCTATACACTCATGAACTATCTCTTATGTAATTAAAAAACCGCGAAGTCTTGCGACTTCGCGGAGAGTGTTGGAAGCGACTTATGCTTCCATCGGCCATTCGACCAGGCGCGTGCCCCGACTCTGCACCTGCTTGATGAGCGGAGCTGTGAGCATACCTGCGATGATCCGCTCATCGAACTTGTCTTCGGGCATGGTATGAGTGATCATGCCAGACGCGGTCACCAGACGAACCTCAACATCAGTCTTTCCCGGGGTGCGAATCTTGATCGCCACCGCTTCGGTGTTGAGATGGTGACGGTTAAACCCAATCGCGAGCAGCATGCCCGAAGGCAGGCCTTGGTTGCCGTTGCTCGCAGAACACACCACCCGGCAGTGTTGCGGGTCAGAGGTGAAGATCGCGAGACGAGTGTTCGGATCACCAGTAATGGTTGCAAACACGATGTGTTCGCAATTACCGTTTGATGCCGGCAAGAGCTGAAGCTCGCTCGGATGATGTCCATCCAGACGGAAACCCTGATTGCCTTTGATAGCCACCTGCTGCACCACAAACGGCAGAGGCTTTTCGGTGTGTGGACGGGTGCGACGACTGGCATTCAAGCAATCCCTGAATGCCCGAGACAAATCGCCGTGAGTGCCACTCGCGCGAAGCGAGTGCGACGACAATTTCAACCTGCCTTTGACCGTAGGCACTCCGTCGTCAAGACAGAGGCTCATGGGATCTACGTGTTCGGTGGGGACACGATACGGCGCGATTAATGTGAACGCTAGCATAACTGTGCATTGACCAACTACCAACATCAGAAAAGCAGTCTCAAGATCAACACTTCCTTTAGCGCCGATCTACAACTTCCCTTGTCAGTAACCACTTGAGATACAAGTAGCAGGCAACAAAACTCACCATACGGAGGAGTCGCACTGCGCGCTACTTGCATCACGCGATTTAGTAAAGAACAGTCCAGCTTTCAATCCTACGCTTCCCATCTTTGTTGTCAAGCGTCTCTATTTGTGGTTATGCACACCCCCCCTACCCAACCAAAATGACGAGGAGTATACTTATAGTAGGTCATGTATTAAAAGACATTACTCATTAATTGTATATATTTATGCAAAAGAATATCAGCGTTGTATTAGGCGTTGTATTTGTGCTCGTCGCGGTGCTCGGTATGATCAGCACCCCGATTGTGGGTCACGATGTAACCTCCTATTTTATGACCAATACCACTCATGATGTGGTCCACTTGGTCATCGGTCTCGTATTGCTCTATGTTGCACTCAAAAAAGTGAGCGCATTGAGTACTACCTTGAAGACCGTCGGTGTTATTTACCTCTTGGTTGCCGCACTTGGCTTTGCCGCAGTCGAGATGGTATCAAACACTGGCTCGATTCTCGGTCTAGTAGATGTCAACACTGCCGACAACTGGCTCCATGTCGTGCTCGGTGTGGTGATTTTGGGACTTGGCCTCAAGGGAGGTGATGCGGAAGTAATGTAGCAAACCGCTACGGGCAAAGAAAAACCGTCCGACACGAAATGTGGGGCGGTTTTTTAATGGCTCAATCCGCCGCGGCGGATTGAGCCATTAAACTTTTCCAACGCTCTATAGAGCCATTTTTCACCTTTTTTCGTACCAGACGTATTTGCCAAAATCACCGACTTGTTTGATCAATTTTTCCTCCTCGAGCTCGGTCAAATACCTCGTGGCCGTGGCGTCGGAGACAGAAAGAAGCGCCTGCACGTCGTCGTTTCTCACCCGCGCGCCTGCCACAGCAAACAACGTCATCACTTCCCTCTTATATTCATCTTTTTTCGCTATTTGCTTCATCCCCAACCCCGCCAAATACCCCCGTTTTCGATACAGCAATATCGCAACCCCTATCGCTACCAAAATTATAATAGTGATTATTTGATTCATAGGGGTAGTATAGCATTTTTAGAATCCACACAACACGGGTTTTAGTCACGCTATACTAAACCCACCGACTCAACTTAGCAAGAACCGTTCTTGCTAATCATACTCATTTTCTTTATGACAAATATTTTCTTAAATCAAAAATATATCGCGCATAGTCTGCAAAAATTTGAAGATTTGCATAGACGACTTTAGCACTCAACTCTTTGCCGGTCGGATGACCTGCGTCATTGCGGTTCAGGCGTACGAAGTTAAAAATCCCATCTAGGTATATCTCCCAATCGCTCTGCAATTCTTTCGGTAAAGATTTTACGTCTGCAGTAAATTCTTTCTTAAACTCCTTGTACTGTGTAGCAATCCGTCTATCTTCAATATGCTTTTGAAACTTGGTCTTGCGCAGGTCCTCAAGCCAATTCGTATATGCCTCAATCAAAATCAGCATTAAATTTTCGGAAGCCACTCCAAGAGTAATTGTGGCCGAAAGTAGATGTCTCCTGTTAAAAGCAGAGATTGATTCGCCAATATAAGCAAAGGTTACATCGTCCATCTCAGGGACTTTTTCTTTAAGTGCTCTCAAATAACCTTCTGGATCATATGGTAACCAGTCTTCCGACATGAAGGCCTCCGCTCCATGTGCGGTAATGGAAAGCCATGGGTAGCCACTATTAAAATCGCCCGGTGTACCAGGGTACAGAAAGCCTGTATTTATAAGTTCTTGCACAACCTCTCGAACGACAGAAAGATACTCGTCGTGCTTATATCCCGGTATGTCTTTGAGAGAATCGCGGAACAACTCATATAAGCCACTCATCTGAACTTGATGCCTATAGTTCTGCTGACTTTTCTTAAACTCAATTTGCTTTCGGAAGAAATCAACAATTTTATTTTTTACTTCTGAGCGATCCATATTTATGCTTTAAGTTTCTTGATCAAGAGCTCGCCGATTTTATCAACACCCTTTTTAAGGGTGACATATCCAACTGTAGGAGGCATGCCATCAAGTTCGGTTTCATCGACTTTAATGGGTAAGATATATTCTTTACCTTTTTCGTTGAGAGCACGCGCTTGTGCACTTTGCCTTTCGTGGTTAGTCCAAACTCTATCCTTATACTCTTTTGAGATAAAGATCACACAATAGCGAGAGCGCTTTCTAAAAATCTCATCAAAGGTATCCACCAAATTTTTACCCCACAAATACTCTGGGTAAAATTCATCATAAAATACTGAGAAGTTTGCCTCTTTCAGAATAGTAGCCAGTTTTTCTGCATGCTCTCGTTCAGTGCCAGCAAATGAAATTGCAACATCGAATTTTGTAGTATCTGCTGATTTAGCAGAAGCTTTTGGTCTGGTAACTCTTTTCTCAATATCAACATTTAGTCGTTCTGCAGGTTTTTGAAACGGTAAAAAAGTAAGACCCGATTTTTCAATCTCTGCATTGGCAGATAGTAATTTTTGAATACCCGGAGAGAAATGCTGTGCGTGGGAGTCAAACCAACCATGAGCTGTGTTTGCATTACTATCAAACATTCTATCTCCTCTTTCTTCAAAAGCGATCGAGTACCAGTGACATGGTTCAAAATCATATTCAGGGCATTGTTCAGAACTTTGCATTCCAAGAAATTGAAAGACACTCTGAAGTTCGGATGACAGTGGAGGATGCTTTGGACGATAGTGAACCACCCAACCTTTATTATTAGCAGATTCGAGCCATGTAAACTTATACTGGAAGACATCATCCTCACTTTGCTTCATTTGCTTTACTGACATTGCAGTATGACCGTCACCGGACATTTGGAAATCATGTCGTCTGCTACGAGATTGACCTCCAAGAAAATAACCCAAACCTTCCGGTTTATCAAAAAAGAAACCACATTTTTCTAAGTCCTTTTGTGCATCGGTTAGATTGTTGTATGCCCGGTCGAAAAAACCAGCAAAAGCATCCAAATCAAAATTCGCATCTACCCAGCGAACATAGCACTGTCGGCTATCGATAAAAGAGCATGCACTCCGCTGAAATCCTAAATGGCTTAAAAAATCTGTGATCTGATAGCCACCAGATAAGCTATATGAGTTTGGTGACCCGTGTAGACTGAAGCCTATATCATCTTTTCCCCACTGAAGTTTTGCCAAAACCAAATTAGTAGTACCAGATCGTACCTGTCCTATAACCTCGCTTTTTAGTGCTTGATGTGGGTCCCTATTGTTCATAAATTTAATGCTTCCATTCCTCGTGCGATAGGACGAAGCCGTTCAGTTAATCTTTGATGCTTTTCCACTTTGACAAGGGACAAGGGGCCAAGTATATTTGGTAGACGATTAGTTAGTGGTAAGGGCATATGGTTCCTCTGGTATATTTATATTAAAATTGACTTTGCCGTTTCAAAAATCTTTCCCACTTAAGGTGTGCGACCAAGAAGGCAAATCCCGCTAAAAATAAGGTAAATCTTTAAGTCAATTTCTAATACTAGATACTATATCACATAACCGTTTTTATTCATTATATTTCCTAAGTAAATACAAACAATCTTCGTAGGCGTCAGCCTTACCACCGATAAATTCATTTAATCCAAATTCTTCGATTTTATCACTTTCCCACAATTCTTCCCTCCATTCTTTTCTATAATTTTCAGCAAGTCGCTCTATGTGTTTTTCTAGTGAGTGATTTGTAATCTTTTCAATAAATCCCTTCGACATTAGTTGAAGGGTCTCCGTATCTAAATTTTGCAAATTTTCCCACAACTGAAATGTTTGATAGCTATCATCAAATGCTATCATCTCCCATTCTTCAGATTCAACCTCAACAAAATTGTCATCTTCCGGAGTGTATTCTTTGCACATCACGATAAACGGAAAATAAAAACTCTCATGCTCGTGGCAATACTTCAAAATTTGTACTGCTAATATTCTTGAAATGTCCATAGAAAAATATGGCTACCTGCTAATAGCCTGATCGTTGATCGAATTTAAAAAGATGTCAACTAGCTCAATTGGTAGATTCCGTTGCCTGTAAACACCAGGTAGTTTTTGTCACGGAGCAACTGAAGCTGCTGCCGAATCTTGTCTCTAATGTGATTATTTTCTGGGTGCAATTTTTGAAGATCAGACTCAAATGCGTACATATCAGCCAAAGTAAACTCCTTTTTATTGAGCGTATCAATACAATTCATGATATCCAAAATCCACCCTTTGGCATCGGCCTTAGTGATCTGCTTGAGAAATGCCGTCTTTTGCCATTTTTCCAGCACCTCTTTTTTATCTATTTCTTTGCCATTTTCAACATAAAAGATCTGCCCAGCTTTCGGGATTTTTGAAAATAGAATGTTTGAACCAACCCAACCTGCTCGACGAGCAGTATCTTTTAGTGGATTTCTTTTTTCAATAATCTTAGAAACAAAAAAATGTTTAGGGATTACAAAGAAATCGTTTACAGACAATGATTCCAAATATCCCATAAAGAAGAAATTCGGTTTAGTCTCAGAGTTTATTCTTTCAATCATTTTAGAATACGCTCCCGCAGGCACAATCTTTCCGATTTTCCCTCTTTTCGACTTTAGTTCAAAATCCTCGCTACATTTTTTGCAATAAAAATCAGCTACCGGTTTATTATTTGTATAATTATAAATTTTTTCTCCACAACTTGGACAAAAGACGAAGTCTTCAACCCACGCTTCGGTCAACACGCGAATCTTTTGTGACTGACTCGAATAGTTATCTCCAAGTATTTTGTTAAGTAATAGATTCATCTGCAGTTTTTAAATTAAATAGATTTTATTTGTGTATTATACAAAAAACTCCTCCCGTGACATTCTCTCCCGTGGGTTGCCAAAAATCCATAAACTTTTCTATAGACCACTGGATATCTTGACCGCCCAACGTAGGATGTGGGTCATTAAGATAGACATACTTTTCATCTACCCCTATTACAATCCTAAAGTGACCTATTTGGGGTTGTTGATCAGAAAACTTCTGACAAACTATAATAGGTATTCTGCTGTTTTCTATCAAAATCTTTAGTACAACAATACTGTCACTGAGACTCGAATAATTTACCCTAGCCCACCCCGCACTAAGTCCTCTTTTCCTAGCATCTTGAATGAGACTACTAGTAATCATCCTAAGATTACCTGAACCATGCGGCTCAAGCTCTTTGTATTGATTTAATATTTCCTCCTGAGATATATTAGTGTAACCATAATATTCATAAACCATTTCTAAAACGGCTGGTCCACAGGCGTTATTATTAAATTGCTTTCTATAAGGAACTTGTAATTTTTTCATAATCAAGTCAAATTATTTCAAAAGAAAGTATAGTCAGGCCAAAATCCATCATCACTTCGCGATCAGGTTGAGAATCAGCTTTACCGTTTTGTCTTTGTGACTCGGGTCACTTTCAGCTACCAACACTGTAAGTGCGGTAAGTGCCGAAGGGGTCAGTCGACGAATATCGAGTATGTCCGCTTGCTTTAGAAACCAGACAAACGCAAAAGCACCCGAACGTTTGTTGCCGTCGGTAAATGGATGATTTTTGACCATAAAATACAAGAGGTGTGCCGCTTTTTCTTCAATCGTTGGGTACAGGTCGCTACCCCCAAACGCCTGGAGAACATTGCCCACGATTCCGGACACAGACCCCGCGCTTCGTTCATTACCAAACACATCGGTCGCCTCACCTTTTTCGATCAGAGTCTTCCGGAGTGTCGCCAAATCTTTTGCAATCTGCTCTGAAGTGATAGCGACCTTCTTTTTAGTAAGCTTCCCTTTTGGCAACAATTCTCGATCGTAGGCATCGAGAGACAGCCAGGTGTCGGCAAACAATGAGATGAGCTCGATAGCATCTTTTGGATCAATCGCCGAGGTGGTCGGTAATAATTTCTTGAGATCCTCAACGACACTTAGAAAGTGCTCGTGATTTTTGGCGATGCGTGAGCGATTGATGGCAAAGCCGTCGATGATGTAGCTCCGGAGGGTCTTGGTGGCCCAAATACGAAATTCAGTAGCCTGTTGAGAATTAATCCGATACCCGACAGAGATAACAGCGTCTAGATTATAAAAAGTAGTTTTATATTTCTTACCATCTTCGGCAGTATGTTCCAAAATGGAACATACTGCTTTTTCATCAAGTTCGTCCGCCTTAAATATATTCTGCAAATGTTTGGTAACTGCAGGTCTTTGAACCCCGAAGACTTTTGCAATCTGTGCTTGAGTTGCCCACATAGTCTCCTTACCAAAGTCCCCCCGAAGCTCAATAGCCCCAGATTTTGCTTGGTAGATGACAACTGGATTCTTTTGTGAGAGTTTCTTTTTCGCCATTGTATAATAGTAGCACGTTTTGACACAAAAAGTATTTTACCTTGTAAAATATGGATACTTTAGGTTAAAGGCTCAACCCAAAATGCTCTGTAAGGGTTGAGCCTTTAAAAGTTGCGGATCCTACAGGAATCTCTCCCTCGACTTTTTTCTCGTCGTCACTCGGAAAAGTCTGGGCACCAGCTCGCACCCAAGTCTACTGACTCGGGTCCCGCTCCGCTGTTCGAGTCCTGACGCAAATACTACAGGACGTTCGACCGTTACACGGTCAGTACCCCAATTGGATGTTTTATTTCGCACGGCTCATAAAATATCTCAATCGGGCTTCGAGTCCTGTACGGAAGCGTAACACGCTTCCTAGGGTCCACAAATTTAAAAACCACTTTCGAAAAAGTGGTTTTTAAATTTGTGGACTCTAGTGTAACATTTTGGAACAGCTTTGCGTTAGAGGCCTTACAGCTTACTCAGATACTTCGAGGTCCAGAAAATAAGGGTAAATATCAAGATTTGAGGTCTTTGTGATGATACCACTACAGATTGGATACTAGGAGATATAACGAGTTGAAAACGAGGGCGAATCATAATTCTGCTCTTTATAAACAAAACTTCATTTCTTTCTTAAACGCCGAACTGGTTTATGATGAGAACTTTGACGTTTTTTCCTCCGAATGATATATGGGGTCAGAACGTGTGTTTTGACTCAAGAATCGATGACTCTTGATCGCATGTTCCGTACCAGCCAAAGATTTCAATTGAGGCCTTTTTCATGAAAATAGTGTAACACAAAATATGTTAGGGGTTATCCTATGCGACGTGCGGATACATGTTTGCTCACTTGTTTTGCGAGGTGTACAATACTCCTTATTGTTAAAGCTATACTAACTTACTAACCTTATGAAACTATTTGGAATTGGATTCGGTGAACCATCTGCTGCAGAATTACCTCCTCAGGAGACAGGAGGGGGCAATGACACTATAGAACCTCCAGTCTTGCCGATTGCACCAGAGCAACTCGAGAGTGTTAAAAAGACGTATGTTGAGCTTGGCCGAAAATGGCTTGAGTCAACTCGAGCTTTTAGTGAGGCGGCAAAGGCGGGAACTTTGAGTGTTGCATCTAAAAGTCAAGGCTGGCTCACTGAAGCAGAATTCACCACACTTAGTGCCGAGAGAACCAGAATGCGAGCTTCCTTGGAGGCTTCTGGGGCAGATACCGAGGCATTGGACGTTGAAGCTGGTTTTGAGCCAGATCAGAATACTTTTCCAGAGTTGCCAAAAGAAGAGGTGGAGGAGGCCAAGTAACCCTGCATTGAAATAGGGTGGGCAAATTTACTGTCCACTGATCACATGAAGCTTCTTTTTCTTACAAATCTCCGCAATGGCGATCCGGAAGAGGATCAGTATCTCATCGGTCTTCTCGAGAAATTTTTCGAGATTGTCGTCTCTCATACTCTTGATTGCAAGCAACACCTCTCTTTTGTTCAAGGTGTCATTATCCGAAATATTTGGCCAACACATGAGTATCAGGCTGAATGGGAGCTTTTGAAACGACAGATTACTGCTCTTGGAATCCTCACATATAACCCCCTGGTCGGTAAGGGCGACAATGGTGGCAAAAGCTATCTTCTCACCCTGTATCAAAAGGGGTTTCCTGTTATTCCCTCAGTCGACACAGTGGAAGACCTCGCAATGCTTCCCGAATCTACGCTGTATTGGATCAAGCCGAAGCAGGGTTGTGACGGATCTGGTGCGAGGACGGAGAACAAAACGGAATTACTCCGGTCAGCTCCGCAGAACTGCATCATTCAACCTTATGTGGAATTTGTCTCCGAACCGTCTTTCTTTTTCATCGACAACGTGTTTGCCTATGCGATTACCACATCAAATCGGCTGACCGATCAAAACGTGCATCCCTACAAGCCAACATCAGAAGACTTAGAATTTGCTCAAAAATTTGTTGATTGGAATGCGCTGCCGTGCGGAATCCAGCGAGTGGATGCGGTGCGGACGAAGGATGGAAAATTACTTTTGACTGAAGTCGAAGATATTGCCGGGTATCTCTACTTGCTAGACCTCGAAGACGAGGAACGTAATCGCGTCGCAATGCTTCTTGTTGATTCGATTGGGAAGTTTTTTGCTAACCATTAATCTCCCCGTTCATTTCTTTGCATTTATTAAAAAAGACCGAAGCACTTCAGTGTGCTTGCGGTCTCCACAAATCTGACGAGAACCTAAACTGACCGACAACCTAGTTGGAACACTTAAAAAAGCTAAGATGGAAAATCCAGCGTTCGAACCTAGAAATATTGAGGACTGTTCTGGGAAGAATGAGTTATTTGCCTCAGTTCTTCCAACTTTCCTCCGCATGTTGGACGAGGTTAGAACATTCGTTTAAATATAATAAACTCATTTATCTGTAGCATTCGGAAAAGGAGTTCCAGACTTCCTCTTTGTTAGAGTTATTACCCTAATATTGCAAGAACTATTAAAAACTAATTGGACGGACATGATGAGTTATCCTCTTAATTAAAAGCAGAAAATAAACTATAATTAGTATCTATGGAAAGACAGAACCTTATCAGTGATGTAGTTAGTTATTTTTCTCGTCTTGAATCTTCTGTCAAAATCAGCAACTCCAATGGTCTCACGGATATAAACACTCATTCGGAAGATTTTTTCTGCAACCTTCTCAATAAAATATTTGATTTGAATTTAGTTAACTTGAATGTTGTAAAGCTCAATTTTCCATCAGTAGATCTGGGCGATGAAAAGAAACAGATTTCAATTCAGATCACATCTGAATGTACCAATAAGAAGATTAAGGAAACGATCGAGAAATTCGATGAGCATGGTCTAACCGAGAAATTCAAGTCACTAAGATTCATAATTATTGCCAGCAAGAAACCATCGAAAGCAAAAATTGTTGGCCCTAAAGATATAACTTTTGACCCTACTAACGATATTCTCTGTTTGGCCGATCTCGTTAAAATCATTAGACCTTTATCAGTTAAGAAGATTGACGAGATCCTCTCTGTCCTCAAGGAGGAGCTCGATAGCCAGAAAGGCAGAAAGAGCGAGGCTGTACTTGCAAATGAAGTTGAAACCATAGCCGACCTAGTAGTATTTCTTAGCGAGAATAAAGAACTTGATAAAAAGACATGGACGGAAGAACCTGACCCTCAGAAGAAAATTGAATATCGTTTCTCTAGTGAAGCTCCTTTCCTGAAGTCTCAAATTGTCGATTTACTCCCGCGATACTCCCTTGCTCGTAACGAGGTTGATGAAAAGCTTAGTCTAGATTCAGTTAAGGTTCAATTTCTCAGAGATTTTCTCCGAATGAAAAGTGATGTTCTCTTGACTCAAGCCAATGGTGATCCAAAGAAAGCGTTAGATAACCTAACCGAACATCTGGCTGCAGAGATTGGTAAAAACGGTAAGAAACACGATTATCAAGCCATAAGATTCTATGTGTTAGATGAGTTAATCAAATGCAATGTGTTTCCAAATTAATTTATATGATTACTAAAGACGAAAAAATAAAAACATCTTCACTTTATCTTGGTTTTTTGGTATTGAAAAAGTTAGCAAAAGCTAAAGAGCAGAAAATGATGCTTGATGATATCGTCTTAAATCTTAAGCAAGAGCTAGGGTCAATAAACCACCGACAGATTATATTTTCTCTTATCTTTTTGTATCAATCAGGAGTGGTTGAGTTCGCTGAACCCTATATTTATAAAAAATGATCAAGCTAATCAAGCTATATTCAATACCGCAGACATTCGACCCTATCGAATTTAAAGATGGGATAAATCTTATCCTGGGTGAAAAAGTTTCGGAAAGTAAGACAGAGACTCGAAAAGACAGAAAGACGAATGGCGTAGGTAAATCAATGTCTGTAGAGTTCATTAACTTTTGTTTATTCAAGGGTGAAGATTCTAGTCGAGTGATGAAAATTCCTTTTGATAAGTTTGCTTATGATACAAAGATTTGTCTCGACCTGACGATAAACAGTAAGAAGGTAACTATCGAAAGAACGATCGATGAACCAGACAAACCCTCAATCGAAGTTGATGGTGAAATAAATTTGTATAAAACAGCAGATGAGGCGTTGTTGTACCTGACGAATCTTTTTTATGCAAAAAATAAAGAGGAAAAAATTGAGAGACCGAGCTTCAGAGAGTTAATTGGTCCACTTATCAGAGATGAAAACTCTGAGTTTAAGGACATAGTTAATTGCTATGACTTAAGAGCAAAGATTCCAAATTCTGATTTAATAAAAACCCATCTGTATCTTTTTGGGATTGACCCTTCTTTTGTTAAAGAAATTAAGAAGATACTTAAAGACGTTGAAGAAAAAGCCCAGACTCAAAGTCACTTGAAAAAGAGACTGACAGATTCAGGTAAAAAGAAAATATCCGATGTAAAAGCTGAGCTAAATGCACTTGAGCTCGAACTCTCTCGGGTTGAAGATTCTCTTAATAAATTCAGAACAGAGCCTGTTTTCCAGCAAAACCAAGAAACTTTAGTAAAGATTGATTCCTCAATTGAACAATTAAGAACTAAGCAGATCGTCCTAAGGTACGAACTTAGGCGTATTGAATCAATGCCAAAGGTTGAGAACGTAAACACGGGTGATATTCAGATCGTTTATGACAAGTTTAAGGATGGTCTCGGAGAAATTGTTTCTAAGTCGATAAGCGAAGTTTTGGATTTTAAAAAGAAGATCGAAAAGTATCAAAACCTGCTTGTTAATGAACGGGCGGATGAAATTAGAATAGATATTAAGAAGATGCAAGAAGAGCTTAACTCTTTCGATGAACAAAGGGCGGATATTCTTATACACATTGATAAGAAAGACTCATTGAGTGTATTGAAAGAAAGTTTCTATACTTATACCAAAAGAAAGGATGATCTTTCATCAACACAAGCAAATCTTGAAGAATATGAACGAGTAGATCGAGAGGTTGATGTACTGAAGCTTAAAAAGGATAACTTGTTCTCTGAACTCGATGCAAAAATTTTCGAGACCACTAGACAAATCAAGGATTTTAATAAAACACTTGCTGAGATTCACGAATATATAATGGGTAATGCAGAAGTATCTTTTGATATTTCTACTGCAAAAACAGCTGCAAGCAAGCAAATTAGTAAGCTTGATTTGCGTATTCCTGATGACGGAAGTCACAGTGTAGATAGAACAAAAGTATTTATATATGACATCGGATTGCTTATGAACAAAAACACCAAACAAAGGCACCCTATGTTTTTGATACATGATAATATTTTTGATGTTGATCAGGACACTTTAATTCAAAGCTTAAATTTCCTTTCAGAACAAGAATCTAAACTAGATTTTCAATATATTCTTACTCTCAATAGAGACAAGATTGAAAATGAAGAAAGAAAAAAACAAATTAAACTCAAAATTCAAGAACACACAGTAGCAAGTTTTAATCGCAGGAGTCGATTTTTAAAAACTGATTATAAGGAATTGGACTGAATACGTAACTGTTATAGCCGTAATTTTATTAAACTTCTTTAACCCTGTTCGTCTTTCTTGAGTGTCCTAGTCTTTGTGATATAGTAATACCGTCCGATTAATAAAACATAGCGACCTAACCCTCGAGTAACAACTTGAGATATGGCCCGAATAATAAACCCCATCCCTGGTAGCAAGCTCCTCGTCAGAGCACTCAGGGATGGGTCATGTCTGGAAACGGGCATGGGTAGCGCAAGCTATCGCTGGCGAGGGGCTTACTGCATACAGTGCCCTCGGTCAAAAACCCATCCCTATGAAAAATTCAATACGAGTTTTGCTGTTTGTAATGACTTTTGTGCTATTACTCCCACAGGCTACTTACGCAGCTTGGTGGAACCCATTTACTTGGAATATACTTAATAATAAGGTAGATCAATCGTTAGAAGTATCTAAACCCACTGAAGTCATTGACTATGATATTCTTGCTAAGAAGTTTGGAGGAGTGCCGGCCGATAAGGCAGTACCGCCGCAGGATAAAAAAACAACTCAGCATAAAACTCTCCCTTCTCTCCCGAAAAGCTTTATACCAGATCCCATTTCCGTGAGATCTCTTCCAACTCAGACATGGGAAGAGATAGAGGAACAGTACTTCACAGAAGCAATCCAAAAAGGATGGCCGGCTCTAACGCTCACCAACTCATTAGGTCAAAAGAGGTACTATTATTTTTTTGAGAAATGGAATCAGGTTGATAGTGAAGAGAAAGCGATTAAATTAGCTGAGTCAGTCAGGATTATTCTAGAATACGAAAAGAGTCAGGAGCGCTCAAGAGAAATTAGAGAGAATCTAGATGCTCAGTGGATTATCACAAAAGCACATCTTGATGAGCAAAAGAGGCAGATCCAAGACGCCTTAGCACGTCCTTCTTATATTCCAAACACTTACTCCAATCCAACTCCTGTAAACAGTTACACCTTGCTCGGCGAGAGCAATAGATCATCGATCCCAAAGAACTATGAAGTAAAGATCCCGAACATTATTTTTGGGAAGGGACAATCATATGTTGATGGAGGTGGTATTACCCACTACACAGGACCGAATGGCTATTCCGGGACATCCTATGTTGATGGCGGGGGTAATACTCATTACAGCGATAGTTATGGGAACAGCGCTAGTTGCTATGAAGATGGTGGGGGTAATACCAGTTGTAATACCAACAAGGGATTCAGGACAACCTCGTATACGGATGGTGGTGGCAATACTAACTATAGCGGTAGCTCAGGTTTTTCAGGGACATCCTACGTCGACGGGGGTGGAAATGTGAACTACACTGACAATCAAGGGAACAGGATTACTTGTTATGTTGATGGTGGCGGCACAATGAATTGTCGGTGATATAATGTTGTTATGGTGAACATTGCATTAAGCATTGAATCCCGAGAAAAACTTATTCCAAAAGAACGAGTGGCATATGTAATCAAGGATAAGCTCTTTGGCGAGTTTTCTGTTAAGAAATCAGCTAACGCATGGTATCTCAATAGAGGAAAGGTCGAGCGACTCATCGAAGCATTTAAGTATGGTGTAACGATCGAATTAGCCTGTATTAGCATAGGTATTTCAGTGGATCAGTATAAATACTTTAAAGAGCTTCACCCGGAGTTTTCCACCATAATGGAGGCTTGTCGCCAAATACCGAAATTAAGAGCCGTAAAGACGATCGTAGACGCTTTGGGAACGGATGTGGCGACGGCACGATGGTATGCGGAGAGAAAAATGCCGGAAGATTTCGGAAAGATTGATCCTTCAACAAGACCGGCTCTCGATATGGCGAAACGTATGGCAGCAATACGAATCGAGTATCAAAAATAAATTATGACAAAGGGTGAGGTATTAAAAAAAGACATAGAGCAAGTCTACAAACTTGCCCTTAGCAAATCATTCCGTGATGAGGTTGGGGTAATTCGTCTAAGAGCTGGGATACCCACTGGTGGGTTATTAAATGAGAAAACGCAGTTCATTCCCATAGAATCATTATTGAGTCTTAGTATGGAACTCCTTAATCGTCATAAACTCTCCCCTGTCTGTTATCAGGCAATGAGAAACTTTATTCAATTTAACCGCTTCTCTTCAGACCAAGAGCCTGCAGCAATGACCCTTGAGATCAGCTATCCTGATAAGCTCGAAAATACGAATATAGAGAGTGCTATGAAAAAATTGAAGCAATCTTATGTGGGACTCTATATTCTCGATGCTTCAAGTCGAGAGAATGTCATCAAAATAATAAATAAAAACTGGACCCATATTAAAAGATCCATAGAGGCTCAGGGCGGAAATACAGGGCGCATTCGAACGTCCTTAAATAAAGATCGTAATTTTCTTATTTCTCTATTAAATGAAAAAACAAAAGAAAAGTTGTGTTATGATCTGGGCGTAAAACCAGCAGAACGTCGTGGTGAATATAAGGAACAAGTTATAGCAGAACTACTGAGAGATAAGTATGGCTACAAAACGGTTACTTTTGAGATGGTTAGAAAATACATTGCAACACCAAAACATCCTAATTCTTCTACGGATAAGTTAAAACTTAAGGGTAGTATCTCGCATCAAAGAAAGTAGAGAGAATATCACCAGGACCTTCAATGGTTCTGGGTGACGTCACTAGCATTAGCCCACGGACTCACCCCCGTGGGCTTTTGTATGGAAAACAAACACACTCAACTCAACAAAAATAAAAGTGACTGTCTCGCTGAAAAAACATATAAGCGATACAATAGTCAAGGGCTTCTGGTCCTGACCACCACACTGAGTTCTGCTGTCTCTGAGGATCGAGCATTGGAATACCTTGCTACCATATTGGTGCAAGCATATATTATGAAAAAGAAAATATCATGAACAATCCGGAATCAAACAGAAGTGCTGTTAAGAAAGTAGTTATCTACTGTCGCGTATCAACTATTGAACAGGCAGAGGAGGGCAACTCTTTATCTACGCAAGAGAAAACTTGTCGTGAGTATGTAATCAAGAACGGTTATGAGACAGTTGAAGTCTTTATAGAACGTGGAGAGAGTGCGAAGACCGCAAATCGAACGGAGCTACAAAAACTACTTGCATTCTGTGCTCAAAAGAAAAACGGAATTACTGCAGTGATTGTATATAAAATCGACCGGTTATCGCGTAATACTGACGACTACAGCCAACTTCGTATTTTACTCAAGCGTTATGGAGTTAGTATTAAATCAACCACGGAACAGATCGAGGACACACCCGTCGGCAGATTTATGGAAAATACTATGGCTAATATTGCACAGTTTGATAATGATGTGCGCGCAGAACGATGTTCAAATGGAATGCGCGACGCAGTGAGAGAGGGACGCTATGTGTGGGGTGCTCCGATTGGATATTCAAATACAAAAGTGGTTGGTAGAGCAACCATAGTCCCAAATGAAATGGCTCCACTGGTGCGTCGAGCGTTTGAGCTTGTTGCTACAGGTCTTCAAGCAACAGATGCGGTCTGGAAACAAATGACCAATGAGGGGCTTATAAAGAAAAATGGGAAACCATTGAGTAGAGGTTATTTTTACGCCATGCTTCGTAATGAGTTATATACTGCTCAAATCAATAAGTTCAAAGAGTGCCATAAAGGCACTTTTGAGGCAATTATACCCGATGACCTGTTCCACCAAGTGCAAAGAATCCTTAAAAACAAAGGGCATAAAGTATCGGAGTATAAGACGGATAATCCAGCATTTCCACTAAGACGTTTTGTCTTTAATCCGTCGGGTCTAAAACTTACTGGTAGCTTTGCTAAAGGTAAATATCCATACTATCGTTTTGGAGGAAAAGGTAGTAACTACGAACGAGATGAGTTCGAAAGACGTTTTATGTTCCATATGGACTCCTTTGGCTTCAAAGATGAACACATTACAAAACTAAAGCGTCTGGTTCGAGAAAAATTCCATGATATTACAAGTGACAAACGCAATGAAGCATCAAAACTAGAATCTCAACTCATTGAGTGTGCAGAAAGAAAAAACCAGCTGATCCAAAAGAATCTCAAGGGAGTCATCAGTGATGCGACACTTAAAGAACAACTAGATCTTGTAGAAAAGAAAGAGTTGGAAAATCAGGCGACACTTGTGATGTTGGGTAATACCACCGGATCACCGGAGGAAGCCGTTGAGTTTGCAGAAGAGTATCTAAGAAAGCCAAGTTCTATTTGGAAAAATGCAGATATAAGTACACAAACCAAACTTCAATGGTTTCAATTTCCTTCAGGTGTCACCTTTAATGGTAACATTTTTGGAACTAAACAAATAGCTAATGTTTTCAAGGCGAAAGAGGTAATTCTGTCTCCTTTGTCTGCTACTGTGGACCCTACAGGACTCGAACCTGCCACCCCCTCATTGCAAATGAGGTGCTCTACCAGATGAGCTAAGGGCCCAATACCTGAACATAATAACCGATTTGAGACAAAAAGCAACTATTTGCCGGCCGATACTATTTTCGAGTACAATAATGCCCACGCGGGCCTATAGTATAGTGGTAATACGCGGGCATGGCATGCTCGAGTGTGGGGTTCGATTCCCCATAGGTCCACAAAAGACACAAACATTCCACCTGCGCGGAATTTTGTGCTTTTGTGGAAGGCGCAACCATATCGCATTAGCAAATGCGATGGTGAGCCGGGGTCGCGAGCACTTACGTAGATTGCGAGGCTTGGCGAAGCAATATACTTAGTGACTCGTGATACACGATAGAATAGCTCGAAAACAGTAACTTACACTCATTAGATAGTGTTATAATGAACGTCTATGCAAAAAAGTCCCGTACTATTCCTTCAAACAGTTACCGTGTTCATCGGCACCCTCGCCCTTGCCTTTTTGCTTTGGGAACCTCACATCGAGGGTGTGAACGCGAACGCCACAAACTTTGAAATGTATTTCAAAGATCCGTTTCTGGCATTTGTGTACATAGGCTCGATTTCCTTTTTTGTGGCACTGTTCCAGATATTCAAAGTATTGGGATATGTCAAAGAAAATAAAACATTCTCGCAACAGACAATACAATCTCTGCGGACCATACGACACTCTGCCTTGGTCGCCATTGGTTTTGTGGTAATAGGAGAAATTTTCATCATGCTAAACCATGGTAATGATGATGCCGCAGGCGGAGTTTTTATGGGACTATTGGCGATTGCTGTCGCTGGCACAGCCGTTAGTATCGCATCTCTGTTTGAGCAGATTGTACAAAATATTTTGGACACAAAATCAAAAAACAATTTACCGGTGTAACAAGACATATAGAGCAATTGTAATGATTAATCCCCCGCCAACGTAGTTGGCGGGGGATGTTTTTAGTGCTTCTTGCGGCGGGGCTTCCATTTGAGCTTTTCAGAGACAGCTGGATTTTTTGCCTCCGCGAGCCTGTTGAATCGATCAACTCGACACCGCGCACACGAGCAATGAAAGCCGACATTATCTCCTGTCACACATCCCGCGTGATTGCCCGCTAAACAGGGCTGACACAGACCGCTACGCATAGACATTCCTTTCTCTCAAAATTAATTAAATTACCTCATCTGCATCGTTGCTTCGCTCGTTTACTCCTACAACGTATTAGCTATACGTTTTAGTCGCAAGTCTCGCTTACGCCTCGCATCTAAAGCAATTTAATTAATCTTTAAAAACAGTTCCGGCGCTACTGTACGCGATTTATCTCTTCAGTGCAAGTTTTAAGGTGTGTCCCACAAATTCCGAAATCGAACTTCCAACCGCAGAAAGCGCGAGTGGGAACAATGACTCGCGAGTCATTCCCGGCAACGTGTTGACTTCGAGTAGGTACACTCCCCGCTTTGGATGAACGATAAAATCCGATCGTGAGTAGTGTTTGAGCCCGAGCACTTTGTGGACAGCGATCGCCGCATCTTGAATCTGTTTCTTTTCGGCAGGAGTAAATGAGCCCGGACACAGCTCTTTCGCCCCGCCAGTATATTTTGCAGTGTAGTCGAACACCGCGCCGTCTTTTCGTGGCAAGATGATCTCAACCGGCATCAGGGCGTACAACGGGTGTCCTCTAAAATGTTCAATCACACCACACGTCGCTTCTTTGCCGACAATATATTCTTCGATAATCGCCTCCGGTCCGTATTCAAAAGCGTGGACGAGCGCGCGAGACAGTTCGGGAAGTGTCCGCGCCACCGAGACACCGACCGACGAACCAGATGCCACCGGTTTGACGATTGCCGGCATAGGAAACGTTTTAAAAAGCTCAACCACTTTTGCATGCGTCAGTTCGTGCTGTTTGAGTACGGTGTGATGCGCCGTCTTAATACCGTGCGTCTTGCACAATCTTTTAGTCAACACTTTGTTCATCCCAATCGCCGAGCCGAGTGCGCCAGAGCCGGTATATGGCACTCCAAAACTGTCGAGTAGTTTTTGTAACTTGCCATCCTCACCAAATTCGCCGTGAAGCGCATTGAAGACGACATCTACTTTTTTTAAAATATCTTTTGGCTCGCGGCGGATACCTTCAAAATGCCAATTGCCAGCTTTATCAATAAAAATATCGTGGCCAATGTACTCTTCAGGTAGGCTGTCGAGCACGGTGCGCCCAGTTTTGAGCGACACGTCGTATTCTGATGATGGACCGCCCGAAAGGACGGCGACTCTAGTCTTACGAAACATCTATAGATTATAGCACTCAAAAATTCAAAAGAATCCACAGAAATTAAAAAAGGTCTCACCTGGCTGGCGCCAAATGAGACCTCTCGGTAGAAGACTTGGAAAATCCAATCCTGTAA
>JBBTSQ010000032.1:0-47650 GCA_038078755.1 Patescibacteria group bacterium | reverse complement strand
TTGATACATGTGCGAGACGGAGTCATATTTTTCTAGCAAGAAAAATAGACGAGTCGTGGTCAAGAAATTTTGTGAGCGACGGCGAACAAAATATTCGTGACCACAAAAGTCCTACAAACTTAAAATCAGTCTTTCCAGCGCCACCGCAAAATCCCCCTTCCCCCGATGCGCGTCGTGGTAGATACTGACCAATTTTTCTGAAAGTTTTGGAAGTATATCGCCCGGATAATTTTTCTCGTACGTTTTTGATTTTTGAAATACAAAGGGATTGAGTCCGGATTCTAGTGCAGTTTTTGATTCCCGAGCTACCAACATGCTTTTGACCTGCCAAAACAAAGTGCCTGAAATTTCTTCGGGAGGAATATCTGATAGCAGAGCTTTTTGGTACCACACCCACAGACTTTTTTTGTCTCGTTTACCTAAAGCGTCCGACAAGACGAAAATGTTGAATTCGGGGATGGCTTCCGGGCGATCACCTGCCCCGCTTTTACTCATAACTTTTGCGCCGGCAGAAAAAACAAATTCTTGTACTTTCTCCGCTTTCTTTTCAATTTTGGTCAGTGTGGCCTTATCAAGCTTCGCCTCAAGCATGACAAAAATATTATCCGACTCTGATACTGTTTTGAGACAATCCAAAAAGGCCTCTTTTGCTTCAGCTGTTTCCAACACTCGATCCAAAAAAACAATATACTTCTGTTCAAAAAGCCCCTGCCCGCCCGCAAATTCTTCCAACCGACTGGCATCACAACCTTCAGCCGTCATAGTGAAGAATGCCGCATTTGGTTTTTTCTTTTGAAGTGCATTGACCAGCTCGTGCACCTTGGCTCGAGCAGATAGTGTATCTTCACCGTAGAGTAGGTAGATCATGGGCAGTGGTAGTTAGTAGTTAGTAGATGGTAGTTTGGTAAATAAGTCAACGAATACCGTATTCAATAATTCGGAGAAACCTTAATACTTTTAATTAGTGCGTTACTTAACTTGTACACAGACAGAAGTTGCTCTTGTAACATGGAATACGACTCTGCGTTAATATACCCTAAATCACCAGCAAGCTCGATATGATTTTCTGTTTCAGAGATTGAGCCTGCCGCGATGGTATAAAAGTGAACTTTGTCTTTTAGTGAAAAACGACAAAAACCCTCTGCAATATTGGCTCCTATCGAACTTGCAGATCTGCGTATTTGGCTGGTTAATCCGAATATTTCTTCCTTAGGAAATTGTTTCGTGCATGTATACACAAGTAATGTAAGTCTGTGTGCTTCTTGCCAAGCACGTAGCTGTTTAAAACTTTGTATTTTTTTATTATTTTCTATCATTAAATCTGTTTCCCTAACTACTAACTACCATCTATCGACTACAACCCCCGTAGTTCGCCCCAATTATCCCCCACCGAGGCCTCTGCCGTACACACAATACCCGAGACGTCTTTTGGATCAATTATCTCTTCCATTATTTTTCGGATTTGTGGCGCCACTGTTTCCACCAACTCATCTTTAATCTCGTACACCAACTCGTCATGCACCTGAAGCAGTATTCGCACTGAATCAAGTAATTTTTCTTTTTTTAAATAGGCATCAATCTGCACCATCGCCAGCTTGATAATATCTGCTTCAGTGCCTTGAATCGGCGCGTTTATCGCCATTCGCTCAGCAGCAGCGCGAATAAATGGTAGTTTAGATTTAATACCCTCAAAATACCTGCGTCTGCCAAAAAATGTCTCGGTGTAGCCAGTACGATAGGCCTCGGCTTTGACTGAATTTAGGTACTCGGCAAGACCTGAAAACTTTTCAAAGTAGTCGTTATAAAACTTCTGTGCTTGCGCCCGAGAAATTTTGCCGGCCTCTCCTGCCTCTGGGTCAGCAAGATTGGTCTGGAGCGCAGAGACACCCATACCAAAAAGAATACCGAAATTGATCACCTTGGCTTGGCGACGCATATCTTTGGTCACCGCATCAGGAGGTACCCCAAAGACTTCACTCGCCACTCTCGTATGAATATCCTCCCCCTTCAAAAACACATCAATCATTTTTTTGTCTCCTGAAAGAAAGGCGGCAATGCGGAGTTCGATTTGCGAGTAATCAAACGTCACAATTTTGAAACCTTTTTCAGCAATAAAGGCTTTGCGAATAGCCTTGCCATAGGCGCCGGTGTTGGGAATGTTGTGGAGACTCGGATTGGTCGATGCCATTCTCCCCGTGGCCGCTCCAGCCTGAAGAAAGGTGGCGTGCACTCGCCCATCTTCTTTGACCAGAGTCGGGAGTGGGTCCACGTATGTGCCGAGCAGTTTTGAGAGCTCTCGGTGTTTTAAAATCAGCGGAATGATCGGACTGACATCTTTTATTTTCTCAAGTTCCGATTCTTTGGTCGAAAAATTGCCGGTAGCAGTCTTTTTTTGACGCTTTCCAGCCAAATTCATTTTGATAAACAAGATATCGCCGAGCTGTTTTGGTGATGCCACATTAAACTCTGCTCCAGCTAGTTTCCAAATCTCTTTTTCAAGTCCCGAAAGCTCGTTGTGGCACGTGAGTGATAGCTTTTTAAATTGCGCGGTATCGATTTTGATCCCCACTTCTTTCATTTTTTCAATAATCGGAATCAGTGGCTTTTCTATCTCCTCAAACACTCGCCGCGAGCCAGCCTCTCTCGCTAGTCGATCAAAAATTACTTTCTGTGCTTCAGCCAAAGAATCCGTCTTAGCATAGGCGGTGATATCTTCGATTGTCGGTGTGGTTTTGTTTGAATCGAGCACCCAGAGCGCAATCAAAAGTTCCGAAAGCGCCTTTGGAGAAATATCGTTTTGCACCGTGCTGACTAAAGAGCTCTGCACGGCCACGTCCGCCTTTTTGCCGGTCAATACCTCTTTCAAACGTGTTGGTAACGCCCGAAACTCAAGCTCGCGGAAAAAATCTTCGGCTTTCTGCATATTCACACTCTCTTTCCACAATGTTTCTGGAAGCATAAACTCGATCGGTGCATCATGGCGGATAGTGCCGAGCATCTTACTAAACTCGGCATCCTCTTTTCCCGCTTTGAGGAGCTCGATAATTCTCGGTTTAATTCCCACTTTTTCAAAAGCGGACTGGTCTTTTTTGAGAGTCTTGTATATCTGCTCAATTGAGCCGAAATTGGTGATTAGCGCAGTTGCTGTCACCTCACCAATCCCCTTAATCCCTGGAATATTATCAGATGGATCACCGCGCAAACCTTTGTAGTCTGGTAAAAGTTTCGGCCCAAAGCCAAAGCGCTTCAGAACCGCATCTTCATCATACAAAATCGTATCGTGAATGCCTTTTTTGAGTGTATAGACTTGTACTTTTTTGTCATCCACCAATTGCAACGTGTCCATATCACCGGAAGCAATTACAATGTCGATGTCGGAGCGCTTTTTCATCTGCTCGACAATCGTGCCGAGCATATCATCCGCCTCAAAACCTTCTTTGTCGTAGATAGGGATATTGAACGCAGTGAATACTTCTCGGGAGCGTTTCATTTGGGCGACAAGCTCGTCATCTGCCTTGACCCGACCCGCTTTGTAGTCTTTGTAGGCTTCATGACGATAGGTTGGCTTGGGGAGGTCATACGCGGCAATCAGATAATCTGGTTTAAGCTCATCAATAATCTTGATCAGCATTGTCGAAAGGCCGTAGAGGGCCCCCGTCGGCTCACCCTTGCTTGAAGCGAAGTCAGGCAGAGCGTGATACGCGCGATGGAGGATCGCGTGCGCGTCGAGCAACACAAGCTTTCTGACCTCTTTTTTAGTAGCAGATTCTGGGGCCTTCATATTCTTTAGTGTAGCACTTTTCCGCGCCTTTTTCTCTTGCAGGAGCAAAGAAAAAGGCGCACTCTGGTGTGAGCGCGCCTCTGGTTTACGGCGATTCAAAAAAGGTCGAATGTGTTGACCGACGATGGGTCACACGGACCTTTGAGCATGGTCGGCGTCCCCACCATACTGCAAAGACAATCTCGAAAGCCCCAAAAACAATCAACCAGGGAATCGACAGTAGCTGGCACGCCGCCACGAGAGCGCCGAGCAACACGAACAGGACAACAAGGTCTTTTTTGCACATAACACAATGAGCTGCAAAGTTTCTATTCCATTTTCAATTAAATCACTCCTACTTAAGAAACGCAAGTAGACGACCTAGATGCTTGTTTCAATTATGCGAGTATCTTTTTCTCCGTGAGCAAAAGTAATTTTAATATGCCCTTGAGGCATCACCTCCAACACCCTCTCTGGCCACTCGACGAGTACTAGATTTTTTGGATTAGCGATGATTTCTGCCCAGCCAAGCGCCGAAAGTTCCGCGCTTTTTAGGAGTCGGTAAGCATCAATATGGATGAGGTGGTCAAACGGCTGGTTATTGAGTTTATAAATCTTTTGGATAACATAGGTGGGGCTCGATACTACCTCAACTACCCCGAGTGCTTGCGCAATCGCTTGGGTGAAATTGGTCTTGCCCGCGCCGAGATCACCATAGAGACCGAGGGTGACGGCTTCCGTGTGTGACAGAGTAAAAAGACGATTTAAAAAATCTCTGGCTACTTCCGCGGTTTGAAGAGGGGTGTCACTATGATATCGCATAGAAACAGTATCGCTTGTTTGTATAAAAAAACAAGAGCGAACGTGCGTTCGCTCTGTGTGTGAAAAATATCACCGTCGGTATGGGTTGTATCCTACAATAGCTGGTGACGAAGGGTGCCGTCGATCTTGCGCTTTGATGATTTGCTTCAATCGACGAACCAACCATCTCCGCGAAGCATTTGGTGATCCACCCATCCAAGATCGGGTGTTGGGGATTGTAGTTACTGTACTCATAAACCCTCAACTTCTGGCTTAGCCAATTCGGCCGTAAGCTTTTCTTGCATTGCAGTGAGAGGCCCATTGATTATGATAAGGGCGACTTCTGGAGAAAGTTGTTGGCCTGGGGTCGCAAAGTAGCCAAGTTTGTTTGGTGGCAGAGATCCAATCATAGCCACGCGTTGTCCTGAAGGAAGTTTGTGTATCGTTTTCATAAAGAACTTTCTTTTTATTCCGTATTCAGTATTACATATTCTCTGGCAAAAAACAAGCGCCAAACGAAAGTTGGGCGCGAGCGCGAAAGAACAGTGCCGACCTTATCGGCGGAGCATATGTCGGTTTAGGACAATGCTCTGCGAACAAGTCTGGCTATACGAAGCCGAAACCTGTTTGGTGTATGTCCCTGATGGACCCTGGAGCATAATCGTCCAGGTTTGATAGTCACGACCGACAACCTCCAGTCGAAAGTTTGTTTTTGCTCGAGGTTCGAGCACGGCCTTGTCGTGACCATCAACCGACAAGAGGATTCTCTCGTCGGTATCATTCAGCACCACCAACGCAGTGCCGGGGATACCGATACCAACATTCAACCACGAATCCCCCTTGAAGAGGACGGGGGTCGAGGTCGAGCCATCGGGGGCAATGCACCCGACAAGCAATACGGCGACCAAAGGAATCAGGAATAAAAACAGTTTTTTCATTTGAAAGGACTGGGTTCGAACATTTGTGAAGAGCTAGACCATCTAACTCTTTTCTATATATATTATAGCATATTCGAATTAAAATTGCAAGTTTTTTATGATTTTGCAGACAGTGGTGCAAATTAGTGGCTCTGTAGAGCCGTATTTTAAATCCCCGCCAAAAATGACCCCTAAAATCCTTCGGGGTAAGTCACTTTTGGCAGGGCTTTCCTGTGATTTTCCACCCATTAAAAAAGCGGCTCCCCTTTCGAGAAACCGCTTGAGCCGAAAAGTCGGCAAAGCTTACGGAGACCTGGTGACTGGCAAAGAAAGCACCACACTGGCATATGGAATGCCGATCGTGGTCTTCACCTCACCAACGTATGCCACCTGACCATTGACGAGCACCTCATACACAGCCACCAGATTACCCGAATCGATTCGCGCCTTTTTCGACCCCCTCTTCGGCACTTCGATTTTCTGATCGTGTTTGTGATTAATCACCACCGTCAGAGGAAAATCAAATGGGTTACTGAAGTTGACTTCGAAGGGCGGGTTGCCAGAACTGATTGGCCGATCTTCCGTCAGGATACCGGGTGCCTTGATAATCGCAAGACCGTTGGTCGGAGCAGTGCCCTGACCAACCACCGGCGGATTCAAGACTACCGGAGTATTGGTGCTACTGGGTGTCAGAGCGGTCGCTGGTGCCGTGTCCGGCACCAGCTTGTAGCCTGCGGGGACGAGGGGTGCCTTCTGAACAGGGATCGGCTTTTTCCAAGTAATGCTGGGGCGCCCCATGGCACAGCCGACACCAAACACGAGAACCACCGCGAGCAAGCTCGCGATCCGACAGATCGACAGGTTGATTTTCATACTGATTTTCCTTCTGTTTTTGATTTGTGACAGGACGTTTTGGTAGACTTTGTGGAATCACACGACCCCACATATCTACCCTTCCATCGAGGACCCTATACCATAATCATAATTCTGTCAAGTACCCGAAGAAGTATCATGTATAACGTAAAAAGTATAAAGGTGGGGCGGGGGAAATCGCTTCGCGATTTCCCCCGCTTTCTTTTCCCCATACGTTATACTTTTTACTTTATACTTCATACCTCCTTGTCTGGTATACTTACCCCTATGGTTCAATTTGATGAAGATCGGCAAAATCAGCGACTCCAAGAATTAAAACAAAAAGAAGCCGAGGAGCTCGCGCAGATTATGGCATCCCGCCTTGGTCTTGAATATATTGATCTATCAGGCATCGCGGTAAACACCGACGCACTTCGTATCATTCCCGAAGCAACTGCGCGGGAAGCGAGGATGGCGGTCTTTGATAGTGCCGGCAAAAATATTAAAATTGCCCTTCTTTCTGCCACCAACAAAAAAGCTCTGCAAGCGATAGAAGTGCTCAAGACCGAACACTATCGCCCCACTCTCTACATCACTTCTCCTATAAGTTTAGAGAAGGCTTTTCGTGAATACGCCTCGCTCTCCTACGCCTTCGAGACTCGCGCTGGGGCACTCGACATCTCAAGCGATGATATTATTGCTTTCCTTAAAAAATTGACTTCGACGGTCGAAGTCAAAAAGCAAATCGATGAGATGTTGGCCAACAAAAAAGGTGTTCGTATCGCAAAGATATTAGAAATTATGCTCGCCGGCGCGCTTGCTACCAACTCGTCGGACATTCACATCGAACCCGAAGAAGATTCGGTCCGATTACGCTTTCGGCTCGATGGGGTGCTCACCGACATTACTCGACTGGATACCGACACCTACAATCTCCTCGCTTCTCGTATTAAATTGATTTCCGGACTAAAACTCAACACCAAAAAAGATGCGCAAGATGGGCGATTCAGTGTGACCGTGAACGGCGGAGATATCGAAATCCGAACCTCAATCATCCCTGGCGCCTACAGCGAATCCATCGTGCTTCGCGTGCTCAACCCCAAATCAATCGCCGTCCCACTCGAACAAATGGGTATTAGTCCAAAACTACTATCAATCCTCCTTCACGAAATCGAAAAACCTAATGGGATGATTTTGACCACCGGCCCCACCGGAAGCGGTAAGACCACCACCCTGTATGCATTCTTACGGAAAGTAAATAATCCGGGCATTAAAATTATCACCATCGAAGATCCGATTGAGTATCACCTGCCCGGGATCGTCCAGACCCAGACCGATGATGCTAAAAATTACACCTTCCTTTCGGGATTGCGATCGGCACTCCGACAAGACCCAGATATTATTATGGTGGGCGAAATCCGAGATGAGGAAACGGCTGAAATTGCCATCAACTCTGCACTCACTGGTCACCTAGTTTTTTCAACGCTCCACACCAACAACGCCGCCGGCACCTTCCCCCGCTTGATAGACCTTGGGATCAATCCAAAAGTGATCACCTCGGCGGTCAATATCGCCATGGCGCAACGTCTTGTCCGCACCCTCTGTCCGCAATGCAAAAAATCAGTACCGATTGCCGGCGCTGACAAAGTGCTGATTGATACCATTATCGCCACACTTCCCGATCCAAATGTGCTTACACAAAAAGAGACGATGTTTGTGGCGGTTGGCTGTGACGCATGCAATGGCACCGGCTACAAAGGACGTACCGGCGTCTACGAAGCGATCTTGAAAGACCGCGCGATCGAAGAAGCCGTACAGAAAAATCCAAGTGAACGAGATATTCGATTAGCAGCAAAACCCCAAGGCATCCCCGATATGCGTGGAGATGGTGTGATTAAAATTTTGGCAGGGGTGACGTCGCTCGATGAACTGAGTCGAGTAATTGACCTCACCGAAGAGTTATAGTGTGTACTTTTTGTGTAGCAAAATCGGTATACCAGTCTGTTTTGCTTTATCTATTGTATATTGAGTACCTGAACTGTCATTAACCTGAAAAGCACATACTCCGTCTGCTTGTAGCACCTCTTCGTCATTTCTCATATCGTAATGTGTCTGTGTGATGACTCGATAAGGCATCTCGATAATGGCCGTAGGTTGTATATTTTTTATTTTCCGTAATAGCAGAGCTAGGTGCTCGATATCTTTTTTGGTGATCGGCTCGATACACCAATTAGTGTAATAATCTGTAATGTAATCCTCGAGGTACGCAGGAATGATCACCCTGAGGCTTGAAAAAGTCGGGTTAATGCGCAACATCTCGTCCATGGCAAAAAAATCTACACCGGTAGCTCCTCCAGTAAGCACACCATCACCACGCTCGACAATTTCTTGTACGGCCTGTCGGACGTCTGTTTCAACCTGTGCGTTTGTCACTCGCCATGTTCCAGTAAATAAAATCCACTTCATAGTATCATCTTAGTATAGCTACACTATAAAAGATAGTTAAAAAATTATTTTTTGGTTCGTCAACCAGTACGACACGAAAATAGTCCACATTTAAGATTGCTCTATTTAATGAGTGAGTATAATAAGGAAAGAAAAAGTTTTGTTACGAAGTTCCTTCCAGATCTGAAATCTCTAAGTAATACTTTTAATGTAACACCAAAAGTCAAGCAGAGCATTAAGGATAGGACCAGTAGTCATTCCGAAGAAAGAAACCAGACCGTCCTTTACGCAAGGCTTACATAGATCCGGTAAGGGATCCCATTACTTAGAGATTTAAGCCCTGGAAGGGTTAAATCAGAAAAATTGACAAGGACGATGAGTATAGAACAAAAAGAAATTGATTGCAACACCGCTGTTGCAATCAATTCTTTTCCGCAGATGCGGACTATCTCAAAGTTCCTACTGGATAGTATAGCATACTCGATTTTAAAAGTCAAGCACTTTTCTTACTTTTCTGCCTTGTTTTACTGAAATATGGCTCTGTAGGAGCATATTTTGAAACAACGGCTCAACCATGAACTGGTTGAGCCGTTGTCTTTTGTATATATAGTTTGCTCCTATCTCCCCTCCTCGATTATTGCTATAATCGAGGAATGCCCGACGACACCAAAGTACCAAAATCTCCTGCTTCTGAAGACACCTTCCTCGACCAAACCCTGCGCCCGGCGCGTTGGGATGAATATGTTGGCCAAGAAAATATCAAGAACAATCTCCACATCTTACTCACCGCCGCTAAGGAACGAAAACACCCTCCGGAACACATTCTTTTTTACGGGCCCCCAGGTTTAGGCAAAACTACCCTCGCCCACCTCATCGCCAAGGAGACTGCCGTGCAAATGAAAGTGACCTCCGGCCCTGCCATTGAAAAAGTTGGTGACTTGGCTTCGATTCTAACCAATCTTTCTGCTGGCGACATTTTGTTTATCGATGAAATCCATCGGCTCAATCGTTCAATCGAAGAAATCCTCTATCCCGCTATGGAATCCGGTTCGCTCGACATTATTATCGGCAAAGGCCCGTCAGCGCGCACGATCCAGCTCGAACTCCCACCATTTACCCTGATCGCCGCCACCACTCGTATCGCCCTCCTCTCTTCCCCGCTCCGTTCACGCTTCTCCGGTGGTACGTTCCGCCTCGAATTTTATACCGAAAAAGAAATTGCTAAAATTATTTCTCGATCAGCACGTATTTTGGGTATCGACATCGCTCACGATGCCGCAGGAGAGATCGCCAAACGAAGCCGATTCACCCCCCGCACCGCCAACTACCTCCTGAAACGGTGTCGAGACTTTGCGCAGGTACACAAAGGCGCACTCGATAACGCTGTAGTTGAAAAAGCCCTGACGATGCTTGGGGTAGATTCTGCCGGCCTCACTCCCGCCGACCGATCACTGCTCTCGACCCTCATCGAAAAATTTGGTGGTGGTCCTGTCGGTCTCAACACCCTTGCCGCCGCTCTTTCCGAAGAGGAGGCCACTATCGAAGAGGTCCACGAACCGTACCTACTTCAGCTTGGCTTTATTGAACGTACTCCCCGCGGACGCACCGCCACCGCCAAAGCCTACGACCATTTAAAAATGTATCGTCCGACATTATTATAAAATCTACATATATGAAAAACATCGTATGGATTATTTCCGCCATTGCCATCATGCTTCTAGGATATGTCAGTCAACGATATCTTTTTGACACACATGCGTACCATATCCACGCCGATTTTGCGGTCTTTATCGACGGCACCAAAATGGATTTCGCTCACGACGGGTATATGACATCAACCGATATTTGTGCTACCGATTACAACAGTAAACACACTCACCTGCATGATGAAAATGGTGAAGTAATTCACATTCATCAAGAAGGTCAAACAGTTTCTGATTTCTTCACCTCGATTGGATTTGCTTTGACCGATGAATCACTCGTGAGCGAAACTGATGTGACATACACTAATAATACAAGTAAAAAATGGCAGTTTTTTGTAAACGGTGTTGCCACCTCATCATTACAAGGCTATGTCTTCAACGATCTTGATAAAATCCTACTCTCGTATGGCAACGCAAAAACACAGTATATTGAAAAAGAGCTCGGAGAAGTAAGTCATAATGCCTGCATCTACTCTGAAAAGTGTCCAAAACCGGAAGGAGTAGTATTGCCAACAGAGAGATGTGGCACAAGTGAGTAAAGTTTTGCCTCGTCCATACCCTTCCGGAAAGCCTCTCCTCGCAGACGAGGGTGGGGTTAGGCGAAGCGACAGGGAAAACTTTGTTGTGAGGGTGTCGGCTCCGCCGACACATCCATTCGTTGCGGAGCATACCCCGAGGTAGAGGGACAGGGTATGCTCCGCAGATACAATAGCCAACCAAAAGAAAAACTGTCCGCCGTGGCGAACAGTTTTTCTTTGACTAACGGCGCTTTTTTGAAGCCTTCTTCTTTGAAGTCTTTTTTGACTTCTTTGCAGCCTTCTTCTTTTTTGCCATAGAGAGTAAAGAACTATTTTTTAAAAGTGTACAATCTATTTTTTCGACGTCTGCACCGTTCGCGCAAAAAATAGTTGCATTGACTATCTCTAGTATGTGCTTAGTTGCAAAAAATACAATGATAAAAAAATAATAACTGGGGACAACTCAAAAATATTTTTGGATTTAAAAAAGAAAAAGCGCGATGATACATCGCGCTTGCAAAACTATTCACCTGAAAAAAGTGAAATCCACCCACACCAGAAATAGTGCGCACAAAAAACAGAGGGCAAGCGCCGGTCGCGCGCCTTTGGAAGTAAGCAGTGGTCCCCAATTCTTGATGAGCCACTTTGGATACCGATGAGTAGCAGGGGTCTTCATAAATTCAGGGGGTTCTGATCCAGCTGTTGATTAAGAGACAAAGGGCGGGGACACCCAAACCTAGAGCCAAGAAGATCAGGGCGCCTTTGGCACTAAGCATGGGCCTAAAGTATTTAACCGCTATTGGGGGCCACGGAGTTTTTTCATCTTTCATAGCAAGGGGGATGTTAAGGTTCATTTCCATCTATAATAGTATTCCTGATGGACTAAGAGCGCAAGCACAGGTGCTTGCATCCAACATCTAAAAAATATAAGCTAGAAACAAACCCAGCACCTATCTTAGAAGAATCAATGGATTTACTTTGAGAATGCTGTGGCGCACAATTTAATTATTTAATACATTATTACTAACATAGGTGCTGGGTGGCGATCTGTATAGTCGCTACCACTCCTTACAAATTAGCCATGTCCGGTCACAACAAATGGTCACAGATCAAAAATAAAAAAGCGAAGACGGATGGTCAAAAGAGTAAAATCTTTACCAAGTACGCCCGCTTGATCACCGTTGAGGCCAAAAAGGCTGGCGGTAATCGTGATTCTGCAAATGTGAAAGCGGTGATTGATCGCGCTCGTGGAGAAAATATGCCGAACGACGCCATCGACCGCGCGGTTAAAAAAGCCACCGAAGTAAACACTGGCTCAATGGACGCCATCACCTACGAATCCTATGGCCCGGGCGGCTGTGCCCTCATCATCGAAGCTTTGACCGACAACAAAAACAAAGCGGCGCAAGAAGTGAAATTTATTCTCTCGCAACACGGGAGTGAACTGGCCTCTGTCGGCAGTGCACTCTGGGCGTTCAAAAAAGTTGGTGCTGGATGGGAACCCACTTCAACCCTCCCCCTCTCGGAAGAAGACGGTGTAAAACTTGAAGCACTTGTTGATGCCCTCGAAAACAACGACGAAGTGCAGGAGGTATTTACAAATGCCGAGTAATCGTATACTGTATGAAGCTCAAACAAACTGCGCATTTTCAGAGCCGATTGAGTGAGCGGAACATCAATTTTGAGCATATAAAACAAGCCATTCGGTGTCCGGACTCAAAGGAGCTCGTTTTTGATGGTAAGATTAGAGTGAGTAAGCGCATTGAAGGTAAGTTAATCGAAGTGATATACTGTAAAGAGAGTTTTCGAGATAAAGAAGAATACCTACTTATAACTGCGTACTACAAATGAAAATAAATTACGATAAAGTAGCCGATGCCATATACTTCACTGTTAAAAAAGGAACAGTGAGTAAAACACTTGTTATAAATGAGCACCTTACTATTGACGTTAATAAAAATGGAGAAACTTTGGGCATTGAACTCTTAGACGCTTCATCACAACAGGGTTCGGAACTTGAGAAAAATATACGGAATGGTATACCAATTAAAATTACAACAAAAACTCCGCTAACTGTATAAAATAACGCGCTGGAAGGCGCGTTATTTTATTTCGACAAGCGAGGAGCGCGTGGACAATTCTGATTGTACACAGCGTCCGAGTCGAAGTCGAATTATAGGTCACTACCGCGTGGTCTCTGCCACGCGTCTCTATGAGTCCGTTCGGACGGTCGGACGGACGAGTTCCAAGATTACCCCGCGGTTTCTGCCGCAGGGGCATATATAGCTTTTTACTTCATACTTTATACCCTATTTCGACGAGCGAAAATCGCGTGGGGATGTCTGCATTCACACAGCGTTTGAGTCGAAGTCGAATCAACAATGAAAACTGTTTTTTCTCTGTTTTCATTGTTATACTTCCCTTATGCGAATATTAAGCATCGATCCCGGGTATGAGCGTGTCGGTATTGCGGTGATTGAGAAATTGCCCAAACAAAAAGAAGTACTGGTATACTCGGATTGTTTCAAGACAGTCAAAGAAGAAAAGTTGCCTGCTCGAATTGCACTAATCGGTCAAGAAATTAAAAAGTTGATTAAAGAGTACCAGCCGGAGCGTCTAGCTATTGAAAAATTATACTTCACCACCAACCAAAAGACGGCGATGGGTGTGGCGGAAGCGCGCGGAGTAATTATGTACGAAGGATCTCTCGCGGATCTCACCATTCACGAATACACTCCTCTCGAAATTAAAGTAGCGGTCACCGGCTATGGCAAAAGTGACAAAAAACAGATGATTTCAATGATCCCTCGCCTACTCAAAATCGACAAAAACATCGCCCACGATGATGAATATGACGCCATCGCGGTGGGGATAACCTGCCTAGCTGTGTCGAGGAGTGGGAGCGACGAGATACTGAGACAGTAGATCGAATGTAGAAAAGTTTAAAAAACAGCGATATTAACATATGTGGATAAGAGTTTGCTTAGAAAAATATGTAATTAAAGCTTGTTACAGGGCCATATTATAGTCTATCCACTAGTTGTTCAGAGATAATTCACAGGATTATTCACAAAAAAGGTTTTGTTATAGTTTAAAGGCTCAATCCGCCGCGGCGGATTGAGCCTTTAACTTAATTTTCACCAAAAACCACCAAAAGTCACTGCACCAAAGAGCGTGTGATAATTTCCCAAACGACATTGCTATAAAGCCACAAAATGCCTGAACGGCTCACCGAAGCACCATATGTATCGAACGTATGGGTAAAGAGTAATAGGGTGTTACTGGTTCTTTTAGTAGTAGTATGCTTGTAAGTAATAAGCATGGTGCTCGGTGAGCCGTTCAGCACTTTTGGGCCTCTACATAGGCACGCTACAGCGAAAAGTTGAAGAAATGGCTCTAAATATAAATTCTTTGAATGTATTGCAAAGGACGGTCCTATGCACAAAGAGCAGCGCCTACATCGCCGCTCTTTATCTTACTCTGATTGTAAGTTGTAGATTGTTGGTTGTTAGTTTGCTCCATCCTACTCATAATGATGATCCTCGCTATCCGCCGAGCTGTACAACGTATCATCCTCATCATCTTCAGATTCAATCGGGCCACCAAAATCATCTCCACCCTCGACGGGCTCTTCAAAATCATCCCCTAAATTAACGGGTCTATCTTTCTCGGCGTGAGCATCCTCTCCTTCCTCCCCAACGACCTTCTTTTTTACTTCTTCTGTCGTATCAACCGCTCCCAGGCTATGCTTCTTTACTATTTTTTTAATTTGTTTCTTATTTGGTGCCATAACAAAACGGGACTAATCCGTTAATAGCCATAGTTGTAGCAAAACCTGTTTTATTTGTAAATACGTTCAAAGAGCAACCTGTGGAAAATTAATTCCACAGGTAAGGTGGCGCCCATGAGGTGACACCTCATACTACACGAGACCGGACTCTACTTTAGAATAATTTTCAAAAACCGGCGCTTACCCACCTTCACAGTCATCGCTTCGGAGACAGTCGTATCAAATCGCTCAATCACACTATCGTTTGAAAGATTGCGCACTGCTTTTTCTTCCACCAATCGTTTGAATTCACCTTTTGACTCAATCAGTCCGGCACTTAAAAGCACTTCGGAAAGCAATGCGCCCGAAGCCACTGAAACAGTTTTTACATCTTCCGGCACTTCCCCTCGACTAAATTGACTAATAAATGATTGTTCGGCCACCACCGCATCTTTTGCAGAAGTCAGCAGTGTTACCACCGCTTTCGCTAAATGCATTTTATGCTCTTTTGGATTGGCTCCCGAAGCAAGTGATCGTTCAATCGCGCCAATTTCCGAGGTTGGCACATCAGTACAAAGCTCAAACCCGCGCACAATCATCCCATCTGTCCAGCTCATCACCTTGCCGTACATTTCGCTCGGACTATCCGTGAGCGCTACGATATTCCCTTCAGTCTTGCCCATCTTTTTGCCCGACGTATCCACCAAGAGCTTCATAGTCATCACGAATTTTTCTTTGTTCTTGAGCTTCTTCATCAAGTCTCGACCAACCAACATATTAAATGTCTGGTCGTTGCCCCCAATTTCACCATCGACGTCCATCGCCACACTATCGTAACCCTGTAGAAGTGGGTACAGCAGTTCGTGAAGATAGGTTGATTTTCCTTCCTCGAGACGCTTTGCAAACATATCTCGCTTCATTAGTTGATCGCCGGTAATATTTGATGCCAACTCAAGCACTTCATCAAAACGCATAGGTGACAACCATTCTGAATTGTATCGGAGCTGTGTTTTATTGACCCCAGAAAATGAGACAAACTTTGAAGCTTGTTTTTTATACAACGTAGCATTTTTGAGCACCTCACCTCTAGTCAATTTTTTGCGGGTGGCGGTCTTGTCAGTCGGATCACCAATCATTCCCGTAAAATCACCGATCAGCAGGATGACTTGATGCCCCATTTTCTGAAAATCGCGTAATTTTTTCAAAATAATCACGTGTCCCAAATGTAGGGTTGGTCCAGTGGGATCAATACCCAAAAAAAGTGTCTGCTTCTTTCCTGAAGTAAGTCGACTTGCTAAAAAATCAGCCGAAGGGTATACCATCTCAACCCCGCGAGAAAGAAAATCCTTGATGGTATCAGGGGTAGGTGTGAGTATGGTGTCTTTTTTACTGAAAAACATGCCCATACTCTAGCACAATTCCACTTATTTCGCCTAGAAAAATGGTATACTACAACTTTCATTATGAAGCGCCCTGTCCGTCACAAACTGCACATCCTACAAAGACGCTACCACCATTCCCTAAAAGAGTGGGGGTTAGTTGCTGGTTCAGTTGGCCTACTACTCTCCGCGATATTTTTGTTTTGGATTTCTACATTCCAAACCCCCGATCTTCGCTCGTTTGAAAAACGGAAAGTGACTGAATCGACCAAGATTTATGATCGCACTGGCACCATACTGCTCTATGATGTGTTTGAGAATACTAAACGCACCATCGTCCCATTTGAAGATATCTCTCGTCATATCAAAAACGCAACCGTCGCCATCGAAGATGCTGAATTCTATGAACATCATGGGATTAAAATCACCTCGATTATCCGCGCAGTTCTCGCCAACCTCGGCGCCGGCAGTTATAGCCAAGGAGGTTCGACTATTACCCAACAAGTAGTGAAAAACTCTATTCTCACTATCGACAAAAAAATCTCCCGTAAGCTCAAGGAGTGGGTACTGTCTTTAAAAATTGAACGCATCCTCACTAAAGAGGAGATTTTGGCCCTCTATCTCAACGAAGCGCCGTATGGAGGCAATATGTACGGGGTTGAGGAGGCAAGCAAGGCATTTTTTGGTAAATCAGCGCGTGATGTGTCTCTCGCTGAATCAGCATACCTCGCCGCCCTGCCCCAAGCACCCAGCCGATACTCTCCGTATGGCTCGCACGTAGACGAGCTCACGGCTCGAAAAAATCTGGTGCTGAAAAAGATGTTGGAAAATAAATTCATCACCGAAAAAGAATATGCCGCCGCAAAAACGGAAGTGGTGCTTTTTGCTCCGGAGGAAGGTGCCAATCTCAAGGCGCCCCATTTCGTATTTTATGTTAAAGACTATTTGGAAAAAAAATATGGTAAGCGCGCGATTGAGCAGGATGGCTTGAAAGTGATCACCACCCTCAACTACGATTTGCAAAAAAAGGCTGAAGACCTTGCTCTTGAATTTGCCTTGAAAAATAAAACGGCTTTTAACGCTGAAAATATCTCGTTGATCGCGCTCGATCCATCAACCGGAGATATTCTCACCATGGTTGGGTCTCGAGATTATTTTGACAAAGAAATCGAGGGTAATTTCAATGTCGCCACCGCCAGTAGACAACCCGGCTCGACTTTCAAGCCCTTTGCCTACGCCACCGCTTTTCAAAAAGGATATACGCCAGATACCGTGCTTTTTGACCTTCGCACCGAATTCCAAGCATCCTGCGCTCCTGACGGCAACACGCCCACCACCACCCCAACCGGCGCGCCGATAGATACCGGCTGTTATGCCCCGGAAAATTACGACCACATCTATCGCGGGCCGATCACGATGCGAGAGGCTTTGGCGCAATCCATCAACATTCCCGCCATCAAGACGCTCTATCTTGCCGGTGTGAAAGACTCTCTTAAAACTGCCAAAGATATGGGTATCACCAGCCTCAAAGATGTTAATCAGTACGGCCTAACACTCGTCCTCGGTGGCGGCGAAGTGTCCCTGCTTGAGATGACCAGCGCGTACGGAGTTTTTGCTCAGAGCGGTGTTCGCAACCCAAGCCACGCCATCGTGCGTGTGGAAGATAAAAATGGAAAGGTGCTTGAGCAACACCAACCACACCCCGTAGAAGTGCTTCCCGAACAAACCGCTTTGCACATTTCAAGTATCCTCTCTGATGAAAAAGCTCGAGCGCCGGCGTTTGGAACTCGCTCATACCTCTATGTTCCGGGACACACCGTAGCGGTCAAAACCGGTACTACCAACGATTACCGCGACGCGTGGATTATCGGCTACACTCCCCGATTAGCGGTCGGAGCATGGGCCGGCAACAATGACAACAGTCCGATGGAGAAAAAGGTGGCTGGATTTATCATTGCTCCATTTTGGAATGCGTTTATGAAAGTAGCGCTTGAGGGAGCGCCAAACGAGCCATTTAAAAAACCAGAATCAGAAGATCCACACACTCTGAAACCAGTATTGCGAAATATGTGGCAAGGTGGACAGGTGTTTACTGTTGATAACGCATCAGGAAAGTTGGCGACTGAATACACCCCCACCGAGCTTAAGCAGGACAAGGTAGTGCGCGCGGTCCACTCCATCCTCTATTGGGTAGATAAAAATAATCCGCGCGGACCAGTTCCCGAGCATCCGGAAAAAGACTCTCAATTTACCAACTGGGAATATCCAGTTCGAAAATGGGCGCAAGAACAAAATTTTACCGATGAGAATCCATCGTTGGTCGTTCCTACTCAAACCGATGATATACACACACCGGACACGGTACCGAAAGTGACCCTAATGTCACCAAACTCGAATCGACACTACCAAAAAGATACACCCCTTTCGGTATCTTTGAATTACAGTGGTAAGTATCCATTACTGCGAGCCGATATTTCAGTCAACGGCCTCTATCTCGGCTCATCAAACAACAACACTTTTTCATTTATCCCGAGCGATCTTGAAATTCTTAACACCGACAACACGTTGCAAGTGGTGGTGTACGACGCGATGCTTAATCGTACCGAAGTGAACACGATGTTTATTGTAGATTAGATAGTGGAGAAGCAAGGGATATAAAAAGTAGGATAGACCAGCCGGTAAAAACGGAAAATTAAAAACCACCGCAGGTTGCCCTGGGGTGGTGGTGAAGAATGACTACTCAGACTTTTCTTTCGGTATCGAAATGAGTCTTTTGCCATCGTAGAGGAGAATACTTCTCTCTCGCGCTTCGCGAGGAGGCTCGTTGGTGCCTGTGTTGAAAAGCGTTGGTGCGCTATTGGTTCCCACCAAAGCCACTAAATATATCTGACCATCATTCCCTTGGAAACTACCGAGAAAGGTAATGTAGGTGAACGTATTGAGATTGGTGAGCGATGTGGGACGGCCAAGACCTTGATTGAAGCCGTGTTTTTGTGCAATCGATTTCTGAATTTCGGTATCCATCTCCCTAGCCCTAATAGAGGTTACAATGATTATCAGGAGAAACGCGATTACTGCCACAAAAAATAGCACCGATTTGGTTGTGAACAAAGGACTATCCAAAGAACCATCAACGGTTTTCACAAAGAACCTTTCTTTTTACTACCACTTAGTAGTTTTTGTTTGTTTTACAAATCATCCATTTAATACACTACTCGTATTAACATAAAAAGTCAATTATTTTTGAGTGATTATTTTAAGACTAACTAGAGCTATATTTTCGACTTTTTGCCACAGGACGGCTCTAGTTAGGCCTAAAAGTGCTGAACGGCTCACCGAAGCACCATATGTATCGAACGTATGGGTAAAGAGTAATAGGGTGTTACTGGTTCTTTTAGTAGTATGCTTGTAAGTAATAAGCATGGTGCTCGGTGAGCCGTTCGAGCATTTTATGGCTCTGTTGAGGGTCTGTTTAGAAAAAATACTATCGAATGTCGATTATTGGTATTTTTGGCAATTCTAATTTAATTTTCGCCAAAATCTGTTCTTTTTTAATGTACACCGCTTGCTTCGCTCCCGGACTTATCGCGAGCGACACCACATTCGCTTTAAACTGAATTTGTTTTGGGGTGAGTGTAATCCCACACACCTCTTGTACAACCTTAATCACAGACTCCTCCACCCGAATCCGATCGGTGAGAGGGCCCTTAAACCTATCGAGTAGTGAGCCGATGGAAAGCATTAGCGATTCATTGGCATCACCAAGTAGATAAATGATGGGTCAGATACCGGTGAGATGGTCAGTGGGCGATTGGCACCATTAAATTTCAGTACAATACTGTCGGCATCGATAGATTGGAAACTGTCGGCAATATATTTGTAATTAAACGTGATATCGAGCGATTCGCCGGATACCGATGCTTCAATGTTGTGTTTATTTTCTCCCACATCGCCATTTTTGGTCGTAAGTTGGAGTGATTTGTTTTTTGGATCAATATGTATGGCCAACTGATTAAACTTGTCTGTGAAGACATTTGAGAGTTTGAGGGCATTAATAAGATCTTGTTTGAGTAGCACCACCTCCGTTTTTGATTCTTTTGGCAAAATCTGTCGATAGTCCGGGAAGGTGCCTTCGATGATTCGTGACACAAGGTACACCCCCTCTGCTGAAAATGATGCTTGGTTTTTATCAACACTGACTTCGATTTCAGCCGATGCTTCCTCAAACACCTTGATAATCTCGGCGATATTTTTCACTGGAATGAGTAGTGAGCCGAAATCACGGACTTTTTTGTTTTTAATTTTCTTTTCAGCAAGACGAAATGAGTCGGTCGCCACACACACCAACGAATCTTCCTCGGTGTATAGGTACACGCTTGAAATTTCCGGCTTCATACTGGAAATTGCCGCGCTGTACCACACTGATTTGAGGGATTTGGTCAGCTCTCGACTGGTGATAGTAAATGATCGTTCAGGGATAACAGTAGGAATTGATGGGAAATCTTCCGGCGGGAAGGTTTTAATAACAGTGGTGTTGTGTTGGGTTGAAACAATTAAATTTCCTTCTTTGGTTTCAAGAATGATGTTTTTTTCAGTGTAAAGATTACTTAAAAAATTTGAAAAGGTGATTCCGGGTACTGCGACTATTCCTTCCTCCTCAATTTTTGCCGGCACAGTAATTTCAATCCCAATATCAAGATTGGTTGCTTTAAGAGTGAGGGTATTATTTTTCGCCTCAAACAGAATACAACTTAAAATCGGTAAGGTAAGATTTTTTCCCGTAATCTTATCTACTTTTGAAATTGCTGTTTTTAATTTATCTTTTACACATTCAAGCTTCATATATTTATATTTCAGATTATTACTACTATTATCACTGTGGATTGGTGGATATCTCTATTTTCTGCTTCATCTATAGGGTATTTTTACTAAAACAATTTGTGTGTACTGTGGATGAGCGCTTGCGAGTGGGGATAAAAAGACATCGTTCTGTAGAATTATTTTTTTATCCCCACTCATTCACCAGCACTACCTCCACACTATCAGATCACTACCCACACCACCAGTCCGTGAAATCAACAGGTTATCAACAAATCATTGATTTCAACTGATTAATTTCTTGGACAAGTGTATTGTTTTCTTTAAGCTCATTTTTGATTTTTTCACATGAGTGAATAACCGTCGTGTGATCTCGCCCCCCAAGCTTCTCACCGATTGATGGGTAGGAAATATTGAGCTCTTCGCGCAAGAAATACATAATCACCTGTCGAGGTTTTACCACTTCTTTTTTTCGAGTCTTCTCGTAAATACTGGTTTCTTCGATGTTGTAAAAATCGGCAATGGTTTTGACCACATCTTTGACGGCAATCGCCTTTTTTGGTCGAGAAGCGTTGTTTTTCAACAAGGTTTTAATTTCAAGAAGAGATAATTCTCGATTTTTCAGCTGGGTTTGGCACAAGATGGTGTTCACCACTCCCTCAAGTTCTCGAATATTGCCCTCCACCGCCGAGGCCAAGTACTCGAGGACTTCTTGGGTAAGAGGGACACTCATTTGCTCCGCCTTGGTTTTGAAAATTTGGAGGCGAGACTCAAAATCTGGCGGTTTGATCTCTACAATCATCCCTGCGTTGAAGCGCGACAAGAGACGTTCCTCAAGGTTTGGGATGAAGTTGGGGTGCTTATCGGAAGAAAAAATAAATTGCTTGTTGTTTTCGTAGAGCGCGTTGAACAAATGAAACAATTCTTCCTGCGTACGGTCTTTGTTGGAGATAAACTGTACGTCGTCCATAATCAACACATCGTATTTTCGGTATTTTTCCTTAAATAGGTTGATTTTGCCGGTGTTTAGGGAGTTGATGTAGTCGTTGGCAAAACGCTCGGAGGTAAGATAAAATACTTTTTTGTCCGCGTAGGTTTTTTTCAAATGATTTCCCACCGCTTGGATCAAGTGGGTTTTGCCGTGGCCGGTTGAGCCGAAGATAAAGAGCGGATTGTAGGTCAGCGGTTTTCGCAAAATGGCTTGCGAGGCGGCATTTGCTAGTTCGTTAAATTGTCCAATGACAAACGTATCAAAGGTGTAGCGAGGATTGAGATTATCCTCCTTGTTGATATAGAGGTCTTGTAGAGGTAATTCGCCCGAAGGGAAGCTCGGTCGAGCGGTGTTTTCTGGAGGGTGTCTGCGGGCGCTATCTTTACTGACACTATAATCAAGCGCTCGGATGTCTTCCCCCACTTCCCGAAGACTTTTGAGAAGAATCTGGTGATATTTTTTTGACAACCAATCTTTAACGAATGCATTCGGCACGCTTAAGAATACGGTCCCATCTTCTTGTTTTTCTACCCACGTATCCTTAAACCAAGTGGTAAAATTTGCTTTTGAGACCGCAAGTTCCATGTCGACTAATACCCGATCCCACAATGATTTATTATCTAGCATAGTGTATAGTAGTCGAGAGTGATAAAATTTCTTTCACAGGTAGCACTTAGTATATACTCAATTAAAAATTCGAACACTTGTGGAGAAAGCCCAAGTATGTTAATAATATGTGTATAAGTTGTTAGTAATAATTTTTTAAAATAAAACGGCGCGGAAGTCTACTCCCTCTCTGTTTTTACACCACTATGTCATTCACCTATAAACCGAAACGAGCAAAGCGAGCGCGAACCCACGGATTTTTGGCGCGCACAAAGACTGCTGGCGGTAAACGAGTGCTCAAAGCTCGACGTCAGAAAGGCCGAAAAGTGATTGCGGTTCAAAAAAGTCGTCGCAACCCTAAGTCTCGCTAGCCCTGCTTGGGGTGGAGCGATGAGGATATCAACATGCTTCCAAAACGCGCACGAGTTAGTACCAATTTGTTTGATCAAGTAATGAAAAGTGGGAAGGTGGCGCACACCCCCCACTTTTCTTTTCGATACCTTCCTATGCCCGAACAAGCTGGATTAAAAAGCGGTAGCTTGGTACGGATTTCTGCGGTCGCGAGCAAAAAAATATTTAAGACGGCCGTGTCTCGGCACGCGATTACCCGAAAAATTTATCGGGCAGTCAGAGCAATTGGTGAAGAGCTTACTTTTCCACCAATCACACTGATTATCTTTGCCAAATCGGGGGCGGAAAAAATACCCTTTGAAGAGGTGATGGCAGAGATTAAACAAGGATTGGTTGATAGGGTGGGGAAAAACTAACAATTAACAACACACAACTGACAATCAGAAAAAACCTCAACTGAGCCATCTTTTTGCTTTTTAGCAAAAAGATGGCTCTACATAAGCACCATACAGTTAAACGGCTCACTGCTTTTGAAGCCAAAAAGAGTGAGCCGTTCGAGCATTCTGTGGCTACACCACAACGCCGTTTGGGAAATTATCACACGGTTTTTGACGTAGTGACTTTTAGCGCTTTTTGGTGAAATTTAGTTTAAAGGCTCAACCCATTTGGGGAGGTATGGAGGGGAGGGTATAAAGTATGGAGACAAAAGCCCTCGAAATCGCGAAGTGATTTCGGGGGCTTTTTCTTATCTGATTGTCAGTTGTCAGTTTCTTGTCTGTCGTCTGTGTTCTGCTGTCTGTTCCCATACTTCATACTTTTTACTTTATACCTTTTTTATTATATACTTCCCCTACCATGTCCCACGGCATATTTTTCACTGTTTTCTACCAACCGCTCTACAATGGGTTGATTTTTTTGATTGGCCATCTCCCCTGGCTCGACGCTGGAGTGGCGGTGGTATTGTTTACCTGCCTCGTCAAGCTCTTGATGTTCCCGCTTTCTAAAAAATCAATCACCACCCAGATGCAGATGAAGCGTTTGGAACCAGAACTGGCGCGGATTAAAGAAAAATTTAAAGACAAACGAGAGGAGCTTGCTCGACAGACCATGCAACTCTATCGGGACAAAAAAATTAACCCATTTTCCGGCATTGTGGTGGTGTTCATCCAAATCCCAATCATTTTTGCATTGTACTGGGTGTTTTATAAAGGAGGACTACCGAGTGTCACCGCTGATATTCTCTATTCATTTGTATCAGTGCCGGAAAAAATTGATATGCTCTTTTTGGGAGTCCTCGATATTACTCAAAAAAGTTTGGTGCTAGCGCTTTTGGCGGCGATCACGCAGTATTTCCAAATCCGCTACTCAATGCCAGCCCTCCCGGTTTCAAACAGTACCACCCCGTCATTTAAAGATGATTTTATGAAGAGTATGAATATTCAGATGCGGTATGGTATGCCCGTGATTGTCTTTTTTGCGGCATACGGATTTTCTTCAGTGATTGCGCTGTACTGGGTGACCAGCAATCTCTTTGCTATAGGCCAAGAACTCTACATTCGCCGATATAAACCAATAAAATAGTCTCATCTGCTTTGTTATCGGCTCCGCCCGCTCCCGCAATGTATTTCCATATACATTTTGGTCACGGTACTCGCCGATGCCTCGCATCTGAGACCATTTAATTGGTTTGTAGAAATTAAGCCGCTTTTGCATATATGGATATCAACACCATTAAAGAAATTATCGCTCGACTGATCACCTATATGGGGGTCAATGCCGATGAGATTGCTACACGCACTATTTCCGAGACGAGTACGGTGGCTATTGATATTTATACCAAAGAAGCGGGGCGTTTGATTGGCACAGATGGAGAACACCTCGACGCGTTTGATCATGTGGTGCGCAAAATTGCCATCAAACAAGCGGGCACTCGCGAAATACCAAAATTTACACTCGATATTAATAAATACAAAGAAGGTATTGTTGATACACTTCGGCTGAAAGCGCGACTCTATGCTGATCGAGCTACCACTTTTAAAACCGATGTAGAATTTGAACCGATGACCTCCTATGAACGAATGATTGTTCACTCCGAACTCAAGACATTCCCCCACATCAAAACCGAATCAATCGGTGAAGGGAGAGAGCGGAGAGTGGTGGCGAAATACATTGAGTAGAGCAGAAGACAAGTCAAACAAGATAAATTTCTAATATATCTTTAGGAATGTACCTCAAAAAGTCTATAGTCTTTTCTCCAAATACCGCCGTCCTCTCCTCGAGATCATAGACTTTTTTACTCGGGTTCATTAGAAATTATCTGGCTTTGCCAGATCTCCTGCGGAGCGAGATGATTTAGGAATTAGGAATTTCTGCTTACCTGAGCCTAAGTCCCCAGTAAGTAAGATCTTTTTTGTTGGTAAATGTCATCACACTGTCATCGGGCGCGAGTGATATGTCGATGATATCAAGCGGGATAAATGCCAGTTCATCCGGGTCAGCGATGAGGTCAGTGGCTCCCGTTTCAACATCCACTCGCCATACCTGATCACTAAATGACACCAATCCCTGATACCAAATATCAGGCAGTTCACCCTGCATCCCCTCTTTCGGCACCGCGCAGAAAAGCAAGAGACTTTGAGTCTGGGCCCAGACGCATTTTTCAGGGAGTGTCGCGAAAGGCATCTCTCGAACAGCTCCTGTTTTTAGACTTTTGATGTAGAGGCGCGTGTCGTTTCCACCACTTCGACTGTACAGAATTGCCGATGCATCGGTGTTTGGTAATGCGGTAAGCCCTGGCACTTTTGAAAGCACTTTTGAAAGCTTGTTGGTTTTGGTGTTGAGAAAAAAGAGGTGTCCGAAAATGCCGTGAGCAGGTTTTGGACTGATGGCAATGGTGTCTTCTTTTGGCCAGGTAGCGGTCCACTCTTTTAGTGGTGAGTTGAATACGGAGGTTTTGATGGTATTGGTCGGGTTGCTGATATAGCCGATACTGCCAGTATCGTTGGGTACTATGTAGAATAGGGAGGTTTTTGCAGGGTTGGCAGTGATCGATGAGATATTTTTTGGGAAGAAAGTCCCCTCCGCTGGCGCGCCGGATGCCGCGCCGGAAATGCTCGAGAGATTGAGTGAAAAAGTCTCAACAGCTTCTGACGTCCCTTTTAGGTAACGCACAAGTACTCCCGCTCCCCCACTAGTCCAAACCGATTCATAGAGTTTGGGGATGGTAGTAATCGATACTCGCTCTTTGTCCATCGCATCAAACGGCACTTGATAGATGTGACCGGTGGCGCGCTCGATGTAGCGGACGGTATTTACGGTATTTTCTGCAAACACGATCCCTCCCGCGACCGGCTCATCTGAAATTTTGTGTAGTGTAGGTAATTCAACCATGCCAGTACCAGTATCGGTGGTGGTAGCGATATCTTCGAAACCATTGCTGCCGTCGGTAGTGCCGGTATTCACGTCAAGCTTACCAAACGGGAAAAAATTAAAAAATGAAGTATCGGTCTCACCCCCGCCACTCTGTTGCGCTCGTTGATAAAACCAAAAACCAACAATACCAAAAATGATGAGAATGAGGAGTATGAGCAATGTGGCGGTTTTTTTGGACATAATATTATAATTTATCTAACAGGTGTTCCTGGGACAAAATAATTTTGGCCCGTGTATGTTTGATTACCTTGGGTGAATACTGGATATTTTGTCTCAATCTCGGTCAGTTTTTTATTATAATCCTCCAATTGACGAGTCCAGCGTATATCTAAGGCCTTTGCAGCATCTTTTGAAGCTTGATCTCCTGCCTCCAAAGACCTTTTTACTTGAGAGTAGTATGTTTGGGCTGTTTCGAAATTCTTTTTTGCTAACAGATAACCATCTTTATTGATAGCTTTGTTATTTATTTCTAACATCGCTTTATCATAATCAGTTTGATATACAGACATCACCCGAGCGCTTTCTATTTGTTGTCCCAAGATGTTCTTTTGATTCTCGAGATCAGCAGCTTGCACACGCAACCTCTCGTACTCCATTGGATTATCAATATTATTCTCCATCCTTTCGTTTAGATCATTAATTCGTGATGTGAGTGTGTCTATTTCTGCCCTTCCCTCACTGTATTGAGATACCGCCTCGCGAAGTTTTTGATTTAGGATAGCTTGTGCTCGGTTGTATGCAAGCCCATCTCGAAACCCCCCACCAATCCTGTTTACTGCATCTTGGGCGCCAAAGTCGAGTTTGAGGGAGACCGTGTCTTTGTTGACTGTGTTGAGAAGAATATACGATACCAGAATCAGCACGAGGCCATAGACCACCTTGGTCATTTTGTTTTTTGACTCTTCTTTTCCGGTAAAAGCGTCGGTGGTGGCGTATTGAAAACCGGCAACGACAAGCATTAACACACTCAAAATGCCCGCGACACTGATCCCGATTTTAAACCCGGCAATAAGGTAGGTTTTGAAATCAGCATTGCCTACGGGTACTCCGGGGACGGGTTGGAGCGGGACATAGCTGATTGGTGCCGCTGAAAGCGCCACTGGCGATGACAGTGCCCACAAGATCATCATCAAGGACAGTGTGTGTATAAAAAATGAAGTAGTATGCCGCATAGAATTTAATTCCCAAAATAGACAGTGCTAAACAACTTTCCTCCCTGCAAAATCTGTCGCTGGTTTTGCACAATCAATGACAGATTGGCTTTGCCAGAAGCTCCGGGGGCTGGTTTCAGTATCACAACACTTTTTTTGTCATTCCCGCTCACCGGACGGTCGTTTACCAGCCACTCGTATTCGATCTGACCCGCATCCCGAGTGGTTACGGAAAAAAAGTACGGTTCTGCCACTAATTCGGCTTCATCACCAAAAATACTAAACAGATTTCCCACCGCTTTGTTGTATAGTGTGCCGAGCGCAGGATCTTTTTCGTATACCACCACCTTGCTTACGGTAGGACTGACTCCGCTGTAGCCGGTCGCCTGCGCGGTATGATCGGTGCTTGATACTTCGACAGAAATCTCGTTGCCATCGCGAACATAACTGTCGTCTGAAACCACAATGTTTGATTTGCCAAAACCAGATTGATCTTGGATTACCTTGCTATTCTTTTTCCATGTGTAGACAAGGTTGCTTGCTGAAATTTCGGTACCATTTTTGTCGGTAAGTCGCGGGATGGCGATATAGCGTACCACTCCCCCGTATGCATGATGGGTCTTACCTTTATAAAAGGGCGGAGTGTAGCCAACAGATTCCCATATCACCTCAACATCACCGGTCCGCAAAGAAATTGACTGCTCTAAGTCACCAAGGGTCTTGTGTCGGGCGACTACTTTGAGCGCGATGGTCTTGCCAAGCGCGGGCGCGGTAAAATTAAACTGTCGGACCCCCATACCTCTCGTCTGCAAGGCGCCGTTTACGTACCATACTATCTCGGTGGTATCGAGGTCGAAATTGTAGCTGTCTACTCGGGCAAACACCGCATCATTTGGGGCGGGATTTTCAGGAGTGAGGGTGACTTGGAGAATTGATTGAGAAAGTGGAGCGAGCTGTGCAGAAACAGTAGTCGAAAAAAGACCGAAGCCCGCAGTACAGGCAATAAGCATCACCAATAATCTACGAAGAAAGACCATATATATAGTATACCATCCTATATTTCATAGTATCTAGTTGGGTGTGGACACACAAAATGACTGCGAACACAAATTGCTAATACCTAAGTCCTAATTTCTAAACCAGAGGCTTTCTCGTCTATCTTTGATTCCTTTTAGAAATTAGGTATTAGAACTTATCTCGCTCCGCAGGAGATCTGGCGAAGCCAGAGAAATTTCCCCTCCACCATTATCCCCATTAGAAATTATAATTTAGGAATTAGGAATTTCCTCCTATGGTATACTTACCTCAAATGTCTGAAAGTACCCAAAATGCAAAAACCACTCAAGAATTTGTACCGATCAAGGAGGTACGAGATGGGGTACTTATTCTCAAAAACGGCGGGATGCGAATTATTTTGATGGCATCATCGATCAACTTCGCCTTGAAATCGGCAGACGAACAGCAATCTATCATCTACCAATTCCAAAATTTCCTAAACTCTCTCGATTTTTCTATACAAGTGTTTGTGCAATCTCGTCGGCTTGATATCAGGCCGTACGTCGCTCTCCTTGAAGAGCGACAAAAACAGCAAATGAGTGATATTTTGAAAATTCAAACTCGCGAGTATATCGAATTTGTGAAAAACTTTACCGACAACGCCAACATTATGACTAAGACTTTCTTTGTGTCTGTACCATATACACCCCCAACCCTCAATGCTTCCAAGGGCGTCGGTGGTATTTTTTCAAAAAAAGGGCAAGAAACTGTAGCAGAGAAAACCGCTTCGTTTGAAGAAAATCGCACCCAGCTTGACCAGCGAGCGTCTGTGGTGACCCAAGGGCTGATGCGGTCGGGTGTTCGAGTGGTTCAGCTTGGTACCGAGGAAATCATCGAGTTGTTTTACAAGATATTTAATCCAGGCGACACCGAGAAGCCCATTTCTTTAGCTTAGTCGACTAAGCTAAAGAAATGGGCAATCCCTAATTTCTAAATTATAATTTCTAATGAATCAGAGCAAGAAAGTTTATGATCTCGAGGAGAGGACGGCGGTATTTGGAGAAAAAGCCATAGACTTTTTAAAGAAAATTCCTAAAGATAGTATTACTTCAACACTGGTAAATCAGCTTGCGCGGTCTGCAACAAGTATTGGCTCTAATTTATTGCGAGGCTGATTGTGCAGAATCAAAAAAGGATTTTGAACATAAAATTGGTATTTGTAAAGAAGAAGCCAAAGAATCGAGATATTGGCTCAGAATGATTGCTCGAGCAAAACCAGAATATGCTGATACCGCAAGGCGTTTGTGGCAGGAAGCCCACGAATTACACCTCATTTTTATTACCATTGTGAAGAATTCGAGAGATAAAAGTGTTACAAAGTAATGTCCAATCAGCAGTTATTAGAAATTAGGACTTAGAAATTAGAAATTTACATAGTATACTATGTCTATATGGGATTTTTTGATTTCTTAAAAAAGAAAAAGCCAGAGGCGAGTATTGCGCCGATTCTGCCCCAGCAAATTTATGATGCAGGGGTGCTTGAACTCCAAGATGTGATCGCGCCAAGCGCGCTCAAAATCAGCCCCCGAGAGCTCAATTTGGGAGACAAGATCGTCCGCACCTTTTTTGTCATTTCCTACCCGCGCTTTTTGACTGACTCATGGTTCTCCCCTATTATCAATCTCGAAAAGATTTTCAACATTTCTCTTTTTATTCATCCGATTGATACCGCGCAGGTACTCCGCCAATTTCAAAAGAAAGTGGCCGAAGTACAGAGCCAGATTAATCAACGTGAAGCGAAAGGACTCGTCCGCGATCCAATGCTCGATACTGCCTATCACGATCTCGAAGGCCTTCGAGATAATCTCCAGCAAGCCCAAGAAAAGCTTTTTGATGTTGGACTATACATCACTATTTATGGTGAAAATGTGAATGAACTTGATAAGACCGAGTCGGAAATCAAATCGATTCTCGAATCAAAATTGGTCTATGTGAAACCAGCGCTGTTTCAACAGGAGCAAGGATATATGAGCTCATTGCCGATTGTGGATGACCAGCTCAATGTACATTCGAAACTCAACTCCTCCCCGCTTTCGAGTATGTTCCCATTTGTATCCTTTGACCTGACATCTGACAAGGGAATTTTGTTTGGAGTCAACCGCCACAACTCGAGCATGGTGCTGTTTGACCGATTTTCACTTGAAAATTACAACTCGATCACTTTTGCAAAATCCGGTTCAGGAAAATCATACACTACCAAACTCGAGATTTTGCGTACGTTGATGTTTGATACCGAGGTGATTGTGATTGACCCAGAACGTGAGTATGAATATATGGCAGAAGCTACCGGTGGAAAGTATTTTAATATCTCTCTCAACTCTACCAACCACATCAACCCATTTGATCTGCCAATCCCAAGAGAAGATGAGTCCCCTGCCGATGTTCTTCGATCAAACATCATCAATTTGGTCGGACTATTCCGCATTATGCTCGGGGGACTTTCGCCCGAAGAAGATGCGATTATTGATCGAGCGATTACCGAAACCTACGCGCTCAAAGGTATTACCGCCGATGCTGACTTCTCAAAAATAGAACCGCCACTTCTCTCTGACTTTGAGCTGGTGCTCGCTGGTATGGAGGGAGCAGATTCACTGGTACAAAAACTGACCAAATATACCAAGGGGACGTGGGCGGGCTTTATCAATCGTCCGACCAACGTTGATATCAACAAGAAATTTATCGTCTTCTCGCTTCGGGATATGGAAGATGAGTTGAAGCCGGTAGCGATGTATATTGTCACTCATTATATCTGGAACGCGGTGCGTAAGAATCTCAAAAAACGCCTTTTGGTGATCGATGAAGCGTGGTGGATGATGAAGTCGGAAGACACCGCATCCTTCCTGCTCTCCCTTGCAAAGCGCGGACGAAAATATTATTTGGGACTTGCCACCATCACCCAAGACGTCGATGACTTTTTGAAATCACCATATGGCTTGCCGATTGTGACCAACTCATCAATCCAGATTTTGCTCAAACAATCTCCGTCCTCGATTGATACTGTTCAAAAGACGTTCAATCTTACCGATGAAGAAAAATTCCTCTTGCTCGAATCTGATGTGGGAGAAGGGATTTTCTTTGTGGGATTGAAACATGTGGCGATTAAAGTGATTGCTTCGTACACCGAAGATCAGATTATTACTTCAGACCCTTCTCAAATCTTGGCTATTAAACGGGCGAAGCAGGAACTCGCGACAAGTGCAAAGTAGTCGCGAAAGTCCTAAGTTCTAAATTATAATTCCTAACTCTAAGAAAAAGAGCCATTTCTTAATTTTATTTAGAAATTAGGACTTAGGTATTAGAAATTTAGCAGGCAAAATCAATTTTTCTGACAAAATTGATTTTGCCTGCTATACTTACCCTATGCAATTTCAAGTGCCTCAATTTATTGAAGTGCAGGACAAAATTATTGGTGGCATACTGACACTTCGACAATTTATCTACCTCACCGGCGCCGGCGGGCTATCTTTTTTGATTTTCCGATTTACCCCCTCGATTTATATTTCTGGCCTGCCAATTATTGTGATAATGGGCTTTGGTCTCGCGCTGGCATTTTATAAAATAAACGGCAAGCCATTTATCGAGGTGGTGGAGGCGGCATTTAAGTATAGTATGGGTTCAAAGTTGTTTATTTGGAAAAAACAAGACAAAGTGATTACCCCAAGTGCTGAACAGGTACCAGAAACCTCTGTTCCTCTCTACGTCCCCCGCCTTTCAGATAGCAAGCTCAAGGATTTGACGTGGAGTTTGGACGTGAAAGATGTGGGGAAAAGGGGTAACTGACAACTCACAACCCACAACTCACAATTTACAATCAAAAAAGGTAAAGGCTCAATCCGCCACGGCGGATTGAGCCTTTACTTCATATTATGGCTCAATAAGACTGCCTCCAATGACAGAGCAGAGCTGCTCTGCTGTTGAATTCATTTCCTTTGATTGGATGTACATGCGCTATGTCTTACTTATCAACACCCCATTGACGAAAAATATTCTATAGTATAGTATGTATTTATACACGCCCCAGCTAGCCGAAAGGTCCGCTGGGGTTTTGCGTTGCCTTTTGCTACAATAGGGTTAAATGGACACAGTACTGTTGATTGATGGCGAGAATCTCAAAGGTAAAATTAAGGCTGTTTTTGTCGATGCTAAAAAAGAGAAGTTGGTATGGCATCAATATGATTTCAAACGTCTATTTGATACAGTACTCAAGGGTACTGTCATACAGAGGCGAGTATTTTATTTTGCTCGGATCAAGGAACACGAAAGCAGTAAAGAGAAGTCAAAACAACTCATTGAGGATCAGCGTTTACTCAAAACGCATCTTGAAAAACAAGGGTTTGAAGTAGTTTTGAGCGGCCGTGTTCGTGCTCAAATGGAAGATGGACAAAATGGGAGGAAGATTCTCGTATTCAAAGAAAAAGGTGTTGATGTGAAAATTGCTGTTGATATGGTCAGTTTGGTGTGTGATAAAAAAGTAAAAGAGATTATTCTTGCCAGTTCTGATTCCGATTTGCAACCAGCAATTCTTGAGGTGCGGCTTCGAAAGGTGAGTTGCATATATCTTGGGTTTGAGAACCTACCAAACAAAGGGTTGTCGTACACAACAAGCAGAACAATTTTAATTCGTAATGCTGAAGTTATTGCATGCGAGAGTTTACAACAAAAATTAGTATAGTTTATATCATACCCACTTTTTATTTAATGCGTTAGGCAAGACCTAACGAATTATTCTCTGATTCTCAGGTGTCACCTCATAAAAGAGAGGGTCTCTAACGTGTCTCCTCTGATTGTAAGTTGTATGTTGTGTATTGTGAGTTTTGTGTCTACTCTACTGGCTCTCGATACGGATCGTGTTTAGGGGTGGGATTTTCGCTTTTGACGACGGTATGGAGCTTGCTCTCGAGAATGCCTACTGGGGCGGTGGGCAGATTGACTGGAGCAGGAGCCGTCTTTTCATTAGTAAGGACTGTTTTTGTTAGAGGTGCTTGAGGTAGGTTGTTTAGGGGAGGTTTGGGAGCCAAAGCATTTACTGGGCCAGTGTTTACTATTGATTTTGGATTCTCAATTTCCGCCAGCACGGATTCTCGGCTTGGAATATGGTCAAAATCGGGGCTAGTTTGTGTCAGATTGACACGAACTGTCTCCTGCTCCGACGTTTTAGTCGGAGCTCCGACCGAAGTGTCGGAGTCGTCTTCCCCAATTCCCTCCCCCGAGTGGATTTTCTGAAGCGACGCGCGGATACTTAGAAATATCTTCTCGTTTACTTCTTTAGTGATTGCATATGCTTTTTCTGTTGAAATAGAGAGTTTGCGCACAATAGTGTCTGCGAATTTGTCCGGATGAGTAACGCCGAGCATCACAAAACCGATTTCTTCAGCCAGTTTACCGGTCTGGTCTATTAGAAGACCTTGGTCAGTTCCAATAGTTTGGATGGTTTTGGCAAAATCTATTGAATACAATGCATCTTTCAAATCTTGTGGGAGATTCGCATATGCTTCTTGCAGATTGTTTTTGTTTGGTAACATAGTGATGTAAAACTATTGCCAAAGAGCTCTTCCTGCCCCGGTGAGCATAAACTGTTCCGCTTCTGTTAGGGCAACTCCTGGGAGAGGAGGAGGGGTTACTATGTGATTTTTTATTGCGATTCTATCTGCTTGTGTTACAGACGCATTTTCTTGAAGTTTTTGAAGTTGTGCCTTACTCAAACTACGGGCTGCATGTACATTTTCAGCGAATACCTTAGGGTCAATAGATTTAAACTGATCTTTGTCCATACCTTCGATAGCATTTTTGATTTCAATAGAAGTTCTTGATCGATCAGTAACATAGATGTTGAGTGCTTTATTATCTTCTTCCCGTTTCTTTTTTGCTGAATCTTTGATTTTTTCCTCAGCCTCCTTTCGTCTTTCTCGTTCAATTTCGGCAGGGCTTTTTGTATCTCCCATATCAATCCCCGCTTTTTTAAATAAACCACCAAGATTTTTAGCACCGATAGTGGCTTCAAGGATTTTTCCTGCGCCTGGTAGGGTCATGCGACGAGGGTCATAGGTGCCCTCTTGCAATGCTTTGCCCACATTACTTACCGAGGCTTGATTCTTTGCTACATCAATTTGCATCTTTTTACCCATCAAAGGAATTCGGCTAGTAACGGAATTAACTTTCGCCCCTATTCCACCAACCATTTGGTTTGTACCAGTTACTGCATCACCGATCACTTTCTTGCCAAATGTACTTGATGCCACAGTTCTTGCAATTCCCCCACCGATTAGTCCCACTCCACCCGCCGCAAGGCCGGCAGCAGTACCAATATACCCGTTTATCGTCTTTCCTATTTCCCCACTCAATCTGGTCGCTTCAGATTTTGCAATGAGGAGTAGCGCCGCCAAAATAGCGAAGACTAGAATCTGCCCTGTCTTGTTGGTGCCTCCCCCCGGTACCTCACTTCCCGACTGGCTTAGAGCTACAAACACGTCACTAGTGATCACCTGTAAGATAATATAGAGGAAGAAAAGGAAAACGGGGGCAAGCATTGCTTGGTCAAACAAGGTCTTTTGGAACTCATCTTGATAGTGTTTGAGTCGAGGAATCAATGCCCCCGCAATCCAGATTGGCGAAGTAATCATCAGGAGGAAAAATGCCACGAATCGGCCGATAAAGAGGAACGAGACGCTCAAAAAGACGTAAACAGTGATACCACTAAAGACAATTCGCAAAACAACATTGATAAATCTATCAAATCCGCCGGTCGCATTTATACCCATGTTGTACAATGCTTGGTTGGCAAAAACCACGTTGATTGCCTCACTGACACTATTGGCGCCAGCGCTGTTTACAACTGTCTGAATGCTGTTGTAGAGCCCAACCGCCAGCATATTGCTACCATCAATAATGAGCTGGGTGAAGAAGAGACTGAAATTGATAAGGAGCGCGGCGATCAGTACATCGGTCGCGATCCTCTTTGCGTCAGGAGTGTTGTCGAGATCAAGGATAATTCGGATGCCGTTGTACAGCAGGATGAAGATAAAGGTGAGATTGAAAAAGTCTCGAACAATCCCCCATCCGAGAGTAATGATTGGTCCAGTAGCTCCCTTGTACCATGAAGTATCGAGAGAAAGTTTAATAGTGGTGTCGAGGAGTGTACCAGCTATTGAAAGGATGGTTGCCATTGCGGCGCTAAGCATTTCAAGTGGGTATGTGGCAATCAGTGCTATTGTATCCAGACTAAAGCTAAAAAAACTACCCACGGCAGCAGTCACTGGGTTTTGAGCATGTGCCACCCCAAAAGACAACCCAAAGAAGGCTATTGCTCCAAGCACTATCCCGCTATGTGTAAAGTAGCGCTTCATAAATTATGGGTTGAAGGTAAACTCGGTGACTTGTCTGCCAAGCACGGTACCGTCTACATCTTTGATGCTAGTGTCGAGTTGGTAGTTGCCTCCGGAGACGTACGGACAATTTCTGTAGCCATAGGTGCAGACCGGCAAAGCGTTCCCTGTATAGGTGACTGAAAATTCGTAGTCTCGACTCAAGTCTGCGCTCGGAGTCACTACATATTGTGAACTAGTTAGGGGGACATTTGTTGGGGTGTTGACACCACTATTTCTCAATCGAGCTTGAAGTTGTGAAAACACGCCACTAAATGTCGCTGATGATCGACTTGCCCCAGAAATAAGATAGAGGTTGCTTTCTACCTTTAATCCAACAGCATCTTTGTTTCCGGTAATTCTAAAGCTAGTACTAAACAATCCACCTCGGCCAAAAGTGATACCCTGCGCAGTTTCCGGATTGATGAAAATTGAAAGCGGTTGTTCAAAATCATCGGTTGGATTGGTGTTGCCATTTACCCCACCTCCGACTGCGATATCGGCCCCAAACACCCGTACTTCAGCAAGGTCGATACTCCGAGTGTCAACCGCTTGAATGCGAACATATCGAGCGTCTCGATTGACCGGTATCGTGATGGTGTTGGTGTATGGCGCCGGCGGATTTTGAATCGAGCTCTTGAAGACACTGCCGGTTGCCGCAAGAACAGGGTTGAAATTTGATGGGAATGGATTTGGTGAAGTGAAGAGATGGAAATTAATCAGTGGGTCATAACCATCGCCTCGCGGAGAAATAATCACGCGATTGATAGCGTAATTTTTACCCAGATCAACTTCCCACCACGGCTGGTTTTCGGTGTTGGTAATCGCAAGATTCTTGAAATAACCACTTGGAATAGCGTCAAGATTTCCGTCGATAGCAAGGTGTGGACCGTAGCCATTTTGGATACTTGATTGGAAAGCAAGTTTGTTTAGCGCAATATTTCTCTCGGTGGTATCAATAAACTCTCCACTGCCTCCACCAACAGCTGTTGAATTCTCTATTCGAATCGCAGATTCTTGTTGTTGTGCTTGTGCGTTGAATGCAGTACTGCTTGCAGTAATTCGTTTGCTAATTTCACTCTCCCCTCCTTGTTGCAGAAGTAGCGCGTCTCGATTGGTGTTGTTGTAAGTATCGAGGAATGACCGACCACCCTGACTTGCTTGCGGTTTGCTTGCGCCAAGGAGACCGCCTACTCCGCCAAGCGCTTGTTTAGCAGCTTGTGTCACCAATGCGCCGATAATTTTATCAATTTCATCGGCGAGTTCGAGCTGACGGAGATCGGTGCCGAGCGTGTGGCTCAACTGGTCTTGGATGACTTTCCCGGGAGTTTGGGTGTCACAGCTTTGGGTAGCTTTGATTTGCTTCTGGGATGATTCGTAAGCCGCGGTGCCTTTTGCCGCCGAGCCGTTTTCGAGATTAGCTGCCTCTCGAGCCTCTTGGGTGTAGATAGTGTCGCTACATTTCTCCCAACTCAAAAATCCATTACCCCAGTTGAGTTGTGCCACTTTAATTTCTTTTCTCCCCGCAATACGGATGGCCACCTCGTTTTGCGCCATCAAAAAGGAAGTGTACGGATTGTTTTGTGGTTGGGTGGTGCGAGCGAGCCAGTTGTCCCATCCGCCGGAGTTGTTGCCTTCGATAAAGCCAGTCACGTTGTTGCCGATACCGGTCAAGGTACAACCCGCTCTTCTTCGGTACGGTTGGAAGCTTTGGGCGAGCGCGATACGGATATCGAGGCGGAATGGTGAACAGAGAAATCCGAGATCAGAGCCTTCAATAAATTGGCCGATAGTTTCGTCAGCGATATCGAGAAATAGTCCTCCGGGATTGGTGGCAAAAGCAGGGCTCCCTTCAAAACCACTGTTGATCCAGGTGATAATATCACTCGACATCTGCTTGATGATGGCGCGCATCATCGTGACAGCGAGTTTACGGAGAATGGTGTTGTTTAAAAGGCTTTGTGTACTGTTGAAAGCGACGAGAGTACTTTGAATACTGGTAATTGTGCTTTTTACGCGAGTTACAAAGTCTGACGTAATGACCCCTTCTTGGGCGTATACTTTTCCGGTAAAAGAAAGAGAACTAAGCGCAAAGCTCCCTATCAAAAGAGCAACAATGCACTTCTTATAAAAAGAAGCCCGGTACATTCGCTAATTATATAACGCTTGCAAAGATATAACCACCTTCATCCTGTGTAAAAGTAACGCCGTTTCTGACAAAGTAGGCGTACAGCTGGGTCATGGCTTCAGATAAGGCCAGTACTTCAGTCTGATAGACTTGTACGGCGGTCAGACCGCGCACTGGATCGTCATAGCCTATACGCAACGATTCAATGGCGACCGTAACTCCACTTAACGCATTAAGTAGCGCGATATGAAGGTCTTGAGCCGTCCTCGGTGTTCTAAGAGCGAGAATATCTTTGATGTTTTTTTGGTATCCGGCAATGATCAGGTCAAGTTTAGCGATTTCAGCGCTTCCATCTCCCCCTTCATTTTTGATATTCAAAGCATTTTCAAAGAGGGTGAGTTCGTTTTCAACCACTTGTGGGGTGCTGTCGATAAAACTCTTGCCGATAGCATTGCCGTAGGCGCGTAGAGCGGTTTTTGAGCTGTCGGCACTGATGCGGATTGATGAAAGATCGTAGGTTTTCTTCTCGATCGGCGCATATTCTTTGGACAAGAGTTCGGCGATAATCAAATTTTGATCTTCTTCGCTCACTTCTTCCTGATTTTTCTTTAAGGTAATATATTTAGCGAAAAAATCTCGAGAAAAGCTTTCGGTGGCGGTTTTAGGCGCAGTCGAACCGGTCGTGGTGCTGGCTGTTCCCGTGTCGGTGCTCAAGAAGTCATCAGGTGCAGGCTTGGTCGGATTTCTGCCGAGCGACACTTCTTCTCCATCACTCGTGCCGTCTTGATCGCTGTCTTTGTTGTGTGAGTCGGTTTTCCAGAGCACTTCCTCCCAATCTTTGAGACCGTCTTCGTCAGCATCTTTTTCCAAAATCGCCGCGATCCTCTGTTCTGCGGGGGACAGTTTGGATATTTTTTCAGATGGTTTTTTAAATCCGAGGTAGGCAATTGCTCCGATAATGAGCAGGGTCACTATGCCGACAATTAATTGTTTTTTTGAGAAGCGCATTGAGTCTAGTATAGCATATGGTTTTGGAGTGGTGGCGCACACAAAATATGGCTCTATGTAGGCTTCTCGGATAGACGAGAAGATCTTGACAAATATGGTGTGATAACGGCTCTATTTAGGCGTTATTATAGTCTCGGCGAGCCGAGATCAAGGCAAAAAAGTACTTGACAGACACTTGACAACCATCAGTTACTGACAAATATCGCGCCCGCTTCATTTTGAGCAAACACGATGTTGTTGTTCTTGAAAAACGATGCGATATGAATCAGTGCCGAAAGACTCTCGACCAATGCTCGGTTGTATCCATTCCACGCTTGGCTGTCAGGACGGCTCGGTTCTTTTTCTGCGAGTGTGGTAATAGCTGATCCGAGGTGGCGGTAACTCAAGACAAGTTCTTGGTGCAATTCAGCCACCGCCTTCGGCGCGGGTATCACTTCAACTGTTTGCGAAAACGCAGTGTAGATTTTGCTCAAAGCGCGCACCGCTTCAAAATTGACTGTACCTGTCGTGGTCGCCAAGACTGCCAGCGTATTTTTGTCCCGATCGGTATCGGCGTAAAATGTTTTAAGGGTGGTGCCTAGTGTATTTCCAAAAGAACGCAGTTCGGCTATTTCAGGTGATTCGAGAGCGGTATCTTTTTTTACTGTCGGTTTCTCTGATAGCACTGGGTCAGCTTCCTTTTCGGTGTGTGTCGGGATCACTGGTGTTGGGTTGCTGAAGATGAATTCAGGGTAGCCTAATTCTTTTTCTGATGTCTCCCACAGGCTTTTTTTCCAATCAGTACTTGTGATGATGTTGGTGGGGATAGTGTTCTGCTCCACGGAAATGGCCGGAGTCACTATTTTTAAAGAGTCAGGAGGTGTTTTGTGTGAAGTCGTCTTCTGCAGGCTACCAGTAGCAATCGCGCCAATTATCACCAAAGCAACAATCGTTGAGAAGATTTTTAGCATACATCATAGTATACTGTAAGTCATGAAACGGCTCTATCATCTCTGCGTACTACTGCTTATTGTTGGGTTACTTTTTTCTGTTGCTAAACCAATTCCTCAAGCAAATGCCCAAGCGATTCCGTGCCCGCTGGGCACTTGTTTTGGGGGGTACATCACTGCGTTTTTGGTATGTAATACTGGGTTACTTGTCTATGTGAACGGTATTCCATTTATGTGGATGTACGGTACGCCGGTTGTCGGTATTCCACCAAATCATGTTGGGCAAGGTATTTTGGGTGCCGCGGTAGGGTTTGCTCCTTGCTTTCTTGGGTTCGTGCCTTTTGGAGGGGGGTTAATCATGCTCCCTCTGCCTTTTACCGGCACGAGTGTTATTTAATCTACTCGCAACGACAATATCTTTTTCCATATCTCGAGCGTCAAATCTTCTGCCCGAACATTTTTTGATATTTTGAGTGTTTCAAAAAGTCTTTCAAAATCAACCGTCTTTCTTTTCTGATTGTCAGTTGTTTGTTGTAAGTTGCTAGTTGATTTTAAGTTGCTTAAAATCTTTTTCCGTTTATGTGCAAAGCCAGCGCGAATCAGTTCGAAGAATACTTTTTCTTGCTCAGGAGAATCATCGAAAAATTGTTTGGAAATGTGTGTGATGGCGATAATGGCCGAATCAACATTTGGCGCGGGAGTAAAACAACCTCGTCCGACTATCGCTACGCGTTTCGGTGTGCCGTAGGCTTTGACCGAAAGCGAGAGCAAACTTTCTTTGTTGTCAGTGGCCACGATACGGTCCGCCACTTCTTTTTGAATTAGGGCGACGAGTGTGTTTGGTTGAGTAACTTCTGACAGGAATCGGCGGAAGAATTGTCCGGTAATGTAATACGGAATATTCGCAATTAATTTATAGGAACCGTGAAATCGGCGCACTTCTTTGTTGCTTCGCTCATTTGCTCCCGCAACGTACTTCTGTACGTCTTGGTCACAAGCCTCGCTTGCGCCTCGAATTGCATCCGATTTCACGGTTCCTAGGAATACTTCAGGGTCAAAAATTAAGGCGTCTTCATGGATAACAACAAGTCTTCCTTCTGCAATTTCTTTTGAGAATTTTTCTTTCAAAGGCTGGATAAGGCGGTCGTCTTTTTCGACAGCAATCACTTTACCAGCCTTCAAAAGAAGCTGTTCGGTCAAAAACCCAGTACCCGGGCCAATTTCAAGCACGATGTCTGTTGAGACCACCTCCCCTGCTTCTACGATTTTCTCAATCGTCGGTTTCGAGTGAAGAAAATTCTGCCCCAACGATTTTTTAGCGAATATATTGATCACCCAATCACCATAACAGAACAATCTTCCACACACAAGCTAAAACGCACACCGAAAAGTCTGATTAGATGGAGCGTCATCGAGAGTAGACACAAGAGTAAGCCCACAGTAAACAGTAGTAACTATTCCCACAAATCTACGCGGTCGTGTGAGATTTGTGTAGACACAATAGAGGGCAATGAAGTACAGATGTAGTGCGGGCATCAGTGTAGACCAAAGTATTTTTTTATTCCTGAATCATTTTCTACATTGTCGACAGTGAGATATAGCATATCCTTGCCAACCTTAAAATCTGCTTTGAGTAATGTCACTAAGTCTTCGCATTTGTAGGGATAAATCCAGACACTATCTTGTAGTCGTATAAATCCAATCGATTGTAGTGTCATCCTGATTTTGTCACGAGTCAGTCGACGTTTTTCGGGGATATCAAAAACAAGTACGCGCCATTTTTTGTCCCACTGTTTAGGTTTTTTGAATTTAAAATTACGTAATTCGAGTGTCCGTAGCATCTGCTCCCCTTCCTGAGTCAATTCCAGATACCCATTTTTATAACAGAGTAAGCCTTTTTCAATAAGTCGTTTTCGAGCTCGCTTGATCACCTCGTCACTTCTTTTTCCGGTTTTCCAGCCGAACATTTTAATTAGGCTCACTGCATTTGGAGCCAATAAGGCAAGACTGAGTAACCCCGCTGTTGCGACTGTTTTTAAAATTACCAGCCTAATATTTGTGTTACGGTTCTGATTTTTATCGGTTCGTCCAATTTGTTCCATACACAAATTATATACGACCGCGTAGATTTGTGTATAGTTGAAATGTGGATATAAAAATGTAACATTGTATATGATCTTGGGGTTGGAATCTTATTGGTCTGGGTGCGCTAGCTAGTGTAAGTTGTTGGTCTGTCTTATAGATAGACAATACTATCCTCAGTATCATCTTGTCCACCACCCCACCGCGACTGTCGCGGCATATCGTGGATGAGCGCGCTGTCAATATCGATAATAAATTCTGATGGCACATTGATCATCTGTGAGCCGAAAATCATTCGGGTGTCGGCATAGGAGAGAAATAATTTCTTTTTCGCGCGGGTGATGGCGACATAAAACAACCGGCGTTCCTCTTCCTCCTCTGCCGAAGATACTCTCCGTTCCCCAATTTTTTTGTGTGGAAAGAGATCGGCTTCAAGGCCGGTCACAAACACATACTCGAATTCAAGTCCTTTCGAGGCGTGTACAGTCATGAGTTTGACTGCTGATTCGTTTTTGGTGAGGCTGTCTTGGTCGGTCGCCAGCGCCGCTTCCTCGATCAATTTTTCAATTCCATCTCGAAGGGGCAACACATCATACTTGGTGGCAAGCGTAGCAAGCTCGCGGATGTTTTCCAGCCGCTCTTTTTCTTCGGCAGTGCCTTCCGACAATTCTTTTTCGAGTCCTGATTCGGTGAGAATGAATTTAACCACTCTTGATGGCGCATCAGTTTCGATTTTTTCTTTGATTTTGCCGAGCAGTCGATAGAAGTTGTCGACTTTCGCGCGCATTGCCGGGGGCAACCCATCTTTTTGACCAGAGAAAATTTTAAGAATAGTGGTTTTGCCGATGCCTCGTGCAGGGATATTGATCGTGCGCTTGATATCTGCCAAACTTTCCGGATTGAGCGCGGCGCGCATAAAAGAGACGATGTCTTTGACTTCTTTTCGCTCGAAGAATTTGGTGCCAAGCACTTGGTAGGGCACGCCATGAGTGAGGAAGGCTTCTTCGAGCACTCGCGATTGAAAATTGGCGCGATACAAGACTGCGATGTGTTCGGGCAACACACCCGAGGCGATCAATTTGGCAGATTCGGTGGCCACAAAATGTGCTTCGTCCCGCTCGCTATAGCCGACAAACAAACTGATCTGTTCCCCGTCGTGATTTTCGGTAAATAGGTTTTTCTCCACCCGCACTTTGTTCTTTTTGATAATCTGATTGGCGGCGGAGAGGATGGTTTTGGTCGAACGGTAATTTTGTTCGAGCAGGATTGACTTCGCTCCAGCAAAATCTTTTTCAAAATGCAAAATATGGCTGATGTCTGCCCCTCGCCAGCTGTAAATAGTCTGGTCGATATCCCCCACCACGCAGATATTTTTTTCTTCACCGACCAGACTTTTGGCGAGTGAGTATTGCACTTTGTTGGTGTCTTGGTACTCATCGATGTGGATGTATCGCCAGACTTTTTGGTAGTGCGCGCGGACGTCTGGATGTTTTGAAAGCAGTTCGGCTGTCTTGAGTAGTAGGTCGTCAAAATCCAGGGCGTTTTCTTTTTTCAAAGCGGTTTCGTAGGCCAGCCAGACACCCGCTACCGCTTGGGCAAAATAATTGTTGCCGGTGCGAGACTGATAGTCGGCGAGTGTCTTGCCCTCCCCCTTTTCCCACGAAATCATATGTAACATTTTGCCTGGCTCGTATTGATCAGGGTCGAGCCCCAAGCTTTTGATCGCTTCTTTGATGGTCGAAAGCGAATCGGCACGGTCGTAGATGGTGAAGTGTCTGGTGTAGCCGAGTTTCTGCGCGTTTTCTTTCAAAATATGGACGCCGAGCGAGTGAAACGTGCTGACAAAGGGCATCCCAAAGTGAGAAATGGGCAAATTTAATTCTGGATCGGTTTCAATCAGCTTATGAACACGCTCCTTGAGCTCTTTGCCGGCTTTGTTGGTAAAGGTAATAGCGAGGATTTCGTGCGGGGCCACACCTTCTTTGATCAGGTGGAGGATGCGATGACTGATGGTTTTGGTTTTGCCTGCTCCCGCTCCTGCCAAAATCAGCAAAGGCCCTTTGGTGTGGAGCACCGCTTCTTTTTGCTTTTCGTTTAAGTCTTTGAGGTGATGCACTAGGAGAGTATAACAGAGAGTAGACAAGAGACAACAGAACACAGACAACAGACCAGAGAAAAAAAGAAATAGCCTCGGCGCGTTGCGCGCCGAGGCTATCGAATTTCAACAACTCAATACAATCCGTCAGGAACCACCACCGGTTTCACCTCTTCCCGACTAGCCCACTCGCGGAGCTTGTAGAGACCGACTCCAAGAGCGCCACCGATTGCCATAAAGAGCACAAATCGAAGAATGTCTCCCGATGTGGTCTCCATGTGCGGATAGTAGAGATACTCGAGCAATGCTCCCGAGAATCCACCGATCCCCGCACCGACCGAGGCGTGGGTAGTTATCGCAAACAACAGACTGAGAATTGAATCTACAAGGATTATTCCCATTGAGATAGGTAGAGTGAGTGCATATCCTGCGCACCTGAGAGTGAACCAGATGACGGACCAAAATCTCCTCACTGTATCTATCAAGAGAAGTATGAATCGCGAAAGTTTGAAGTGATCACCATCACTGTCGGCAAGCACCCCTTGTTTCTTGAGATTGCTGGCAAAGGTTTTTCCAGAAAATTCCCAAGTCCAATCTTTTGGCAATGGGAACCAGTTACTGAGCTTGCGTATGATGGGCCAGTCGGGTCTTTTCTTACTCTCATCTGGACCGGATCGTATCGCAAGACTCATCAGAAGACCCACAAAGCCAAACACGAGTAATGAAAACACAAAAGTACCGATGTCATAATTTGTGAGAAAACCATTCCCACCAAACGCGATCAATGCCCAGCAGACAGCGAGCAGTCCCAAACCATACGCAATCATGTATCGAGCGATGACGAAGCACCCCTGAACACTCTCGATAATTGTGTTTTGCAGTATTGCAAAATCAGGGTCTTTTCCGACAACCGACGGGAAAAATTTACCCTGAGCAAATGGTTTCTTCGCCAGATTCTTGCATGTCTGAAGACTGTGCGTCGGGTCGTAGAGGAGAATGCCAATCGGCAAGGCCGAGAGGGTCCACCACCACGAGCCGAACCGCAGAGCCAAGAGGTAGCTGAGAGCGACCGCAATGGCGGCAGCGACGAATGTCCGAAGACCGACGGATTGTGTGTTCATAGGATGTTCCGAGTTGTTGAACTGTTTCAAAGACCATTCCGCTTCTTAACGTATCATTTATGCAGTTAAAGTCAACCTTTTTCTTCACTTTTGACGAAAATGTGTTATCCACATGCAATGCACAGAGCGGTTGACTTTTGGGGTGGCAGGAGTAGGATTAATGATAGACCGTTTGGTATACTGAATTCTGGAAATGGCTCAACTAAGCCATTTAATGACTGATAGTCTTGTAAAACGGCTAAAAATAAGGCTTATTTCTACTCACAACTACAAATCGAACCCAGAAAACGCGTATTTGGCGTTGGGTAAGACAAAAGTATGGCTCAAAACAAAGCTTTTATCGCAAAAGCTTCTTGTGCTTTTTGTAGCACTATCCCCTCTTTTTGCTCATTCCAGCGTCGCTCATGCCGGATTTTTCTCACGCGTATCAGCTTTTTTTGAAAAAGAAGGCCCTGAAGAAGTGATATGGAAGGCTCAAAATAGCCAAAAAATGCCTCTCCTTGAAGCCTCGGTCTACCCCGATCCAACCGCTTTTCGAGGGGGTGGCGATATTACAGTGATCAATGGCAGTTCTCTCTTGTCTGAAAATGGTCCATCGGGTACCACGGCGGATATTATAGACGGCGCCCCATCGACTCAAATCAGCATTTATATTGTCCGAAGCGGAGATACGATATCGGGTATTGCCAAAATGTTCGGGGTATCGGTCAACACTATTCGTTGGGCGAATGATATCGGCTCAACCGTTAAAGAAGGGCAGAAGCTGATCATCCTCCCTATTTCTGGAGTGACTCATATTGTCAAAGCTGGTGATACTATCAAAAAAATTGCTACAAAGTACAAAGCTGATGAAAGCGAAATCGTGCAATTCAATAATATTAGACCAGACGCACTTTTGGCAGTGGGCAGTGAAATTATTGTGCCTGACGCGGTGATCAACATTGCGCCAATCGGTGCCAACGGTAGTGTGCTTCGTGGATCCGGTGGGCCTTCATATGCAGGCTACTATATTCGACCGATTGCTGGTGGCAGAAAGACCCAAGGACTTCACGGGTATAATGGTGTGGATATCGGCGCGCCAGAAGGCACACCGGTGCTGGCTTCGGCTTCGGGTGAAGTGATCATTAGTCGCAATTATGGATGGAACGGTGGCTATGGTCAGTATGTTGTCGTTCAACACGATAATGGCACTCAAACACTCTACGGACACTTGAGTGAAAATATCGTATTTGAAGGCTATCATGTGGTGCGTGGCCAAGTGATTGGTCTCGTGGGTAATACCGGAAAATCTACCGGCAACCATTTGCATTTTGAGGTTCGTGGAGCTAAAAACCCTTTCTAGGGTTTCGCCCGAGCACTTTGAGTGCTTTAGGAGCGAAGAATCCTTTTTAGGGGAAGTATAACGTATAATGTACAAAGTATAATGGAAAACAAGCCCAGAAATTGCTCCGCAATTTCTGGGCTTGTTTTGGGAAATCTTTACCCCTCCTTTTTACTTCATACTTTGTACTTGATACTTCTTTCTACAACTCATACTCCTTTCTCTTCGGTCGATATTGGAGCGCTTCGAGGATATGCGGAGCCTCGATGGTGTCACTATTTTCGAGATCAGCAATGGTGCGAGCGAGCTTGATCATGCGGTGATAGGCGCGAGCAGAAAGTCCGAGTGCTTTGGCGGAGGTGGTGAGCAGGTCTTTTACTTTCGGCGCGAGGGTAATACTTTCTACCAAATCTCTCGCCGACATATCGCTGTTTATTTTTACATTGCGTTTGTATTTTTGAAAACGCTCTGCCTGCTTTGTGCGAGCACTCATCACTCGCGTGCGAATAGCATCACTCTCGCCACCCATCCCCTTTTCTGCCAAATGTTCGTACTCAACTTGCGATACTTCCACCCACAAATCAATACGGTCAACAATCGGCCCGGACACTTTTTGTCGATAGCGCGCGACAGCTTGCGGATTGCAGGTGCAGGCTTTGCCTTTCACTCCAAAAAATCCACACGGACAGGGATTGAGTGCCGCCACCAAAATAAATCGTGCAGGAAATCGAGCCGAACCCTTCGCTCGAGAGACGGTCACTACTCTCTCTTCGAGTGGTTCGCGCAACGCATCAATCACTTTTCGGTCAAACTCGGGGAATTCATCAAGGAAAAGCACTCCGCGGTGTGCGAGCGTGATCTCCCCCGGCTTTGGGGTGGCACCCCCTCCCACGAGAGAAACATAGGACGCGGTGTGATGGGGAGAACGAAATGGAGCGTGTGAGACGATCGCTTGTTCAAGAATCCCTGCGACCGAGTGGATACCCGTCACCTCAAGCATTTCTTCGTGAGTGAGTGGTGGGAGAATACCGGTAAATGCTTTGGCAAGCATGGTTT
>JBBTSQ010000031.1:0-1463 GCA_038078755.1 Patescibacteria group bacterium | reverse complement strand
TGGCACAATCGGCCCGTGATCCATTTTCTCGTCGATTTGGATAATGGTGACACCAGTGTCGCGGGTGTCAGAGACAATCACTGTTTGGATGGGGGATGCGCCGCGAAGTTTAGGTAAGAGAGATGGATGGATGTTGAGGGTCTTCCGTTTGGGCAGATCAAAAATCGCTTGGGGGATGATTTTACCGTACGACGCGACCAAAAATAGATCGGCATTTTCTTGGGTGAGTCGTTTAAGAGCCACGCCATCTTTGAGTGTCTCGGGTTGGAAGACTTGGATTCCTCGACTCTCTGCCCAGACTTTGGTCGGAGGGGGAGTGAGGATAAGCTTTCGGCCTTGCGGGGTATCGGGGGTAGCGACGATCAGGCTTGGAGATAGGCCGTATTGTTCGAGCGCGTTCAAAATTTCGGTAGCAAAAAAAGAGGTGCCGAAAAACACAAAACGAAAGGCGGGCCCGCTATATCTCTGTGAGTGCATTACCATTAGTTCTCTGTTTTATGTTTTGGAGGCATATCGATAACATCGGTCGCAGTGTCGATAAAGAGAATGCCGTTTAAGTGGTCGGTCTCGTGCTGGAAGATTTGAGCGAGGAGGCCGGTGCCTGATAGGACAAACTTTTTGCCCGTCTCATTATAGGCTTCAATAGTCGCTTTCTCACTACGCTTTACCTTGCCATACAAATAGCGAACAGAGAGACACCCTTCTTCCATAGGCATTTTTTTGCGCGAAGCCTTGATGATTTTTGGATTGATAAATACTTTGTCCGGAGTTTTTGTGGTGTCTTTGAAATCTTTGTCCCCGTCCTCTTTTTCGAGCATATCGAGGGTGCGACCAGAGATCACAAAGATTCGTACCGAGTGACCGATTTGTGGGGCGGCAATGGCCACGCCGTCGCTCTGTTTCGACAGCTCACTTTTCATTTCAGCAATAATCTTGAGCACCTCTTTTGAGCCGATCTTTTCAAGTGGGATTTCGGCTGCGGTTTGGCGCAATATGGGGTCTTTTCGGTCGATAATGGGCATAAAAAGAAGTATATAGTAAAAAGTATAATGTATAAAGTATAAAAAAGAAAAAGGCTCGCGCGGGGGCGCGAGCCTTTTGAGTGGCGGAAAGATGTTATACACCTTGTTCAGTTTCGGTGCCCCGTACCATCAACGCGCCATTAGCCATCGCCGCGGTGTAGATGATGCCAGAAGTCTCACGCTCAATCAGATTCAGCCATTCTCCTTGGATCACTGTTCGTGGTTTACGTTCCGCAATCGCTTGTTCAAGTTCATCCAAGAAAGAACGAAGACGAGCGATGTGCTTTTTTGTTTCTGCCAGATGCCTTTTGGCCTCCTCTGGCCCGTTGGTTTTAAATAGACTGCTAGCGTCGACTTTTGGTGCGGGTGTACTCATAAACTTCACTTTCTGTTCAAGAACGTCTTGTTTCCGAAATGAATACTACGCCTATTCTTTTAAAA
>JBBTSQ010000030.1:0-4084 GCA_038078755.1 Patescibacteria group bacterium | reverse complement strand
CCCCTCGTGACACAGTGAGAGTGCCGGTGGTGTCGGAGATGGCGATGCCGAGGGAGGAGGTAGCGACTTGCGTCCAAGCAGTACCGGCAGTATTGCCGATGAGCAGTTGATTGGCAGTGACTGATGACAGACCAGTACCGCCGTAGACTGAAGCGATGGTTGAGGTGGCAGAGACTACTCCAGCAACTGCTTGTAGTGGGCCAGTGAGTGAGCCGATGTATGCGGTACCGGAGATAGTGAGAGCGGTTGAGGAGGCGTAGGGGAAGGTGTTTGCCACTGTTGCCGATGAAGTGATGGCACCAACGAATGTGGAGGCGGTAGTTGAGGTTGCCGTAAAGTAGCTACCGATAAAATTGTTGCCGAGGATGTCGCCGGCGACCGAGAGTTTCTGGCCGGGGGTGGTGGTGCCGATGCCGACCTTACCACCAGAAATAATACGCATCGATTCGGAACTGTTAACATTAAAAATAATTGGTTGAGCAACACTTGTAGTTATGTTGAGCGGATTGTTGCTCACGAAAGCGATACCGCCATTGTAGGTGTTATTGAAATAAGATGATGTGTCTCCAAGATAAACGGAAGCGACATCGGCATCACTCCATGTAGCGTCTGGTTGAATAAGTATCGCACCATTTGATATATGGAGAGACTGGGACGGTGAAGCTGTGCCGATACCGACCTTACCAGTCGAACCAACAAAGATACCTTCATCACCACCGTCGCCGGAAAGATAGTTACTACCAAGAGCAATGTTAGCGGCAGAACCCGTCAAATTTACTTGACCACCAAAATAGGACGCCCCCGATACCGTAAGAGCTGTAGTAGAGGCGTATGGGAAGGTGGAGGCGGTTGAGGTGGTGGCGGTGAAGTATGACGCGACTGCTTGGCCAACAACCGACAATGTGGCATACGGAGATGATGTTCCGACGCCCAATCTTGAATTTGTGTTGTCCCAGTAAAGCGCGCCCGCATCATCAACAGTAGTCGCTCCCGTATAGTATGCAAGCGAATTAGTATTCCCAGAGTTTATTGTTCCCGAACCACCGCCACCACCAGAAATACACGAGCCATTCACGGCAAAACATCCCGCAGTAAGATTGAGCCCTCCCGCAAAAGAAGAAGTGGCGATACCAGTCACCGACAAACTATTTGAAACAGCGAGGTTGGTGGTAGTCGCATTGGGCGTCGTGCTATTCCCCGCCGTAAAATCCTGAAGCGTAGTCGAGCCAGTCAAAAGCAAATTTGAAAGAGAGGTGAGACCGGTCACCGAAAGCGCATTACCACTTCCCGATTGTGTGATGGTCACAAAAGTCGATGCGGTAGAAGTAGAATTTACGGCATCAGCTCTCAAGAATTGACTCGAACTTAGTCCCTCAAGTCGTCTTGATTCAAACGCTGCGGGCACGGCTCCCAAGATTTTTCGTGGGGTCATTTCAGAGTCCCACGATGCGCTTGATCCCGACCCACCAATTTTGACACCCAAGTAAAGAGTTTGATTAAAATCAACTGAAGTCAGCGCAGTAGTTGATCCAAGCATTACACTAAACAACCCACTCGAGACCGATACTCGATTGCTGCCAGTTAGTGTCTCGGTCCACAGAGCAATCCCTCCTGACGAAGCGGTATACAGACTAAACTCTATATTATATGAACCATCTGATACTGCCGTACCCGAGCTATCGGTCAGCTTGCCTTGATAGTTGACCTGGGTATTAAATGCCGCAAGAACCGTCTGTGGAGCAAATAGTGAGAGCGACAAAGCCGGTCCACCAAAGATATTCATACCGATCAATACAACAATGACTACTCGGGCAGAAAGCATAAAGAACTTCGGAGTATATGCCGAGAAGCGTCGTACTATTGAGTTGTAGATAGTGCGATACAACATATGATTATGACAACACGCTCGACCGAACGATTCGACCAATCACTCCAATCAACAGCACCAGTAATACCCACCAAAAGATACTGACTCGCTGTACACTGCCAATCGGATCCTGCAGGAATCGAAAAAATAGAGAAAGTTGTTTTGGAGCGGATACCACCAGATCACCGACCAGTTGCGTGATCCCTCGATGTTTGTGGTCAAGAATTGAAATCGCAAGCGCGAAATTCCCTCCCCGACCAAGCTTATCCACTAGCGCTTCGTATTTTGTCTTATCATCATTGACTCGAAGCAAAAAAGTAAACACTTCATCTGGTCGAGCCTTGTCCTTGATACTCACCACCATAGTCTTGAGCACTTCGGGAACCTTGGTATAGTCGAGAGCGATTTTAAATTGCTCACCGCCATCGAGCAAAATCTTTCCCGTATCATCAATCGCCATCTTATTATCTTGCGTAATCAAAAAATCTAAGATAGTGAGTAAGTTGAATCGGGGGTCAACGGTTGGCGCCGGCTCTGCGTTCACAAACACATCAGAGGATTCTGGGTACACGGTTTCCCCCGGTCGAGCGCGGTACATTTTTGCAATAGCACCGGAAGAATAGTTGCCACTGACATCTTTCGTAAAAAGAGTGTAGTAGTATGTCTTGCCGGATTGCAATGTCGTATCAAGCGCGCTCGTCCCCCGACCTTCGTACACCACCTCTCCCTCATCAGGATCGGTGGGATAAAATTCAGTTGAACGAACCACTTTGACCAATTCGATATCGCCCCCGACTGGATGCTCCCACGATAGTTTCGACCCGATCACACTCGGCTCTACCACGAGGCGCAACGGGTTGGCAGGAGCAGTGGTGTCTACGGTGGCAAGCGTTGTGGCACTTTGTCGAATCTGACCAGCCTGACTACCGATCTCATTCATCGCCTGTACCGCAAAATAATAAGTCGTGCCCGGCACCAAGTTTTCCAATTTAAATACATGATTCTGTTGGAATGAATCCGAAGCGAGCGTCCCGCCGTCATAGAGTGTCGAGACTCCCCACACAAATACCGCTTTTCCGGGTTGATTGAGGGACACGTCAAACAGAAGCACGGTTGCTCCAGAAGCGACCGTGACCGATTGGACCGCAAAAGCACTTTGCGGAAGAATACCACCACCGCCAGATGATGATCCTCCGCTTCCAGAATCAGACGACCCCGATGAGCCAGATGAGCCCGTGATGACCCCGAGCATTTGTCGGTACCCTGCCTTAATCGAGTACAATACTCCGGATGAATCTCCGGTTGCCACCTCTCCGCCACTGTCTCGAAGACCGTAATTAGTACTTGCGGTATTTTCAGTTCCCACAAAATTAATACTGTCAGCGGTGATTTGATAATTCGTACTCGAGAGTGCAAATGTATGTGGCGCGGTCAGCAACCAACCGAGAACAACTCCCGTAAGTACTACCCTATATGCTTTTGTATGCGTAGAAAACATCATAGGATTATTGTTGGTTAATCGGCACCAAGACATACACATATTGATCATCGACGACCTTTTTGAATACCGGTTTGATGATGCCCGAGGTACCACTCTCGTCTGGATGAACAGTCACTTCATCCGAGAAAGCGTTCTTGATCTGACGCGTGATTGCTTCTGCCGACTGTCCGGCTTTTTTTGGTACCACAGCAATCCCCAGCGCTCCATCGCGACGAGGTGATGGGGTCGACACCACTTCCGGTACTAATACACTTGGCTGATTTCGTGGAGCAAAGAGAGCAATGTAGGTACGCGGAGACACCAATGCTTTAGCATATCGATAGGTGGTATCGGCAAAAACTTTTATACTTTGAGCAATGGTCACTCCGGCATATTCGGTTGCCGCAAGTAAATGGAGTGGCGCGCTTAAAGACAGTGCTGCAAGATCTCGACCAGGGATGTGGTAAGGTGCAGCCATCACAGATGCAACAGACTGACCGACTGTCGCGACAGTACTTCTGACAACCGAAATATCGCGCACCAACTCTTGACCGGCGTGTTGAACAAATCGACTTGCACCGTCACTAACACTCGCCAACACCTGTCCGGTGAAATAAAATTCTCCACTCATCTCATCCGTCAATCGCACGACTTGCTTACCGACAACATTGGCAGTGTGCGCCATCTCACCAGAGAATGTAGCTAGGGCGACGCCCGCCATTTGCGCTTTACCACTT
>JBBTSQ010000029.1:0-2830 GCA_038078755.1 Patescibacteria group bacterium | reverse complement strand
ATTGACCTCAACACCTTGTATCGCAATATAGTAAAAGAGTTCAGTATGACTGAGCAGGAAGATGCTTTGAGTATAGTAATTAAGGGAGGAGATTGGGCATACAGCACTGAAACCATTGATTGGGCTCTCGGTGTACTAGGATACACATCAATACAAGTACCGATGCGTATCTTTCTACCCCAAGTAGTTACGATTACAGGTGCAAAATTATCAAAATCACTTATCAGTGAAAAACACCAAAGCGTAAAAGACCTATCGGAGTGGATGATTGATATGTGTCGCTTTGCAGAAGATAATCCAGACTACATTAATAAATTGTTGCGACTTGCAGAATTAATGATGACCGACCCTCGTCATGTTTTTCGATCATATTCTTATAAAGAAGTGGAGAGACTACTTACGACTATTTAATTAATTTAGAGTGTGTTGTAATACCATTTCCGACTACCAACTCCTTTCTTGACGTCTTTTTGTCTTTTTCTTTCGTACCATTCATTGATCTCCGCCTTGGTTCCGGGAACAATACCAAGGAATAATCTATTTTCGCTCATGTGTGGCTCAGAGTGTACTACTGGATTTTCACCGGCCGAACGGTACAGCATAGCAGCTTCCTTTACTGGTATTTTTACCTCATTTACTATTTGGTCGAGTCCTTTTCGTGCGCTTATGTTTTCATCTGTTCCGTGCCCAGCCTGAATTTCTAATACTGTAAGTTTTAAAAATTCCGCTAAATTTTCTGTAACACCAAAGCGGGTCTGTGATCCTTTAATAGCCCATACCAACTTGTATGCAGTATGCGGTTTAAAAAATTTATCATCAATATGCCATCTTGGAATCACAAAAGTATCATTTGCTAAAAAAGTCTTTGTTTCAATCCATGCAAACTTAGTATCGAAATATTTGGTAACGTGCTCTGCAATACGGACGATGAGCTTGGAGATAACATCAGCAGCAATGTCGTCTTTTTCTCCTATGACGCCGATATACGATTTAAGATTTAGCGGAAGTTCTTCATTATCAACACTGCCCCAATAGAGGAAATTACCCATACCACCCTCGATCCCTATTTTTAGATCTTGTAATGCTTTTTTCTCTTCCAGTGACAACTGCAGGTCAATCGAAATCATACGTTGATCATTCAACGAGGCTGTGACAATATATTTGTCAGTATCCAGGGGCACCGCTTTAATATTTAAATCAAGCATATTTTAGAAAAATATGTTATAACTATATCATGGATCAAAATAGATTGACAGAGGATGACATTGAGCAGATGAGCTACACGGATTTTATTGCTCTTCTTGATGAAACGAATAGGTGTCCTGGTGGCAAAAAAACCATCCGTCGCATTCGGGAGTTGATTCATATTGATGGTAAAACTAATATTCTTGACGTCGGTTCTAATACCGGATTTACATCGCTGGAGTTGGCTCGAATTACACCTGCAAAAATATCAGGAATTGATATTTCAGAGTCGTGCGTGGATCAAGCCAAGAGGTCCTTGTCTGAAGATATCGAGAATGTGCGATCGAGAGTCACATTTCAAATAGCAAGCTCGTACAGTATTCCTTTTCCAGATGATAATTTTGATTTGATTATGACTGGTGGAGCTACTGGTTTTATGGATGATAAGAGTAGGGCGATACATGAATACTTGAGAGTGTTAAAACCGTGGGGATTTCTAGTGATGTCACCCCTAACGTACCATACACAAGCTCCACAGAAGATAATTGATGATGTTGGTGAAATTATTGGTACCACAATCAAGCCAATGACTACACAGGACTGGGTAAATATAGTTGGTGAAATTTCTAAAGATTTTGAATTTTATTTTAGCGAACCATATAGATTATCTCCAAGGACAAATGAAGAGGTTGATGCGCACGTAGATTATTTTTTGAGGAAAGACCGTATTAAAATTTTATCGGAAACTGTGAGAGATGCAATAAAAAGGAGATGGTGGAGTACTTTGAAAGTATTCAATGAAAATCATAAGTATCTTGGTTATAGCATTATTGTTTTCAGAAAGAGGTCGGTTGTTGAGGAACCAGAATTATTTATAAGTACTTGATTTTATATTATGGCTAAATATTTTGTAATCAATACGGAGGCGGCAATCTATAAAGACGGAAAATGGCTCGTCGGGGTCAGATCAAAAAAAGAAAGTGAGGCCCCAGGTCTCCTGTCTTTTGTTGGTGGCACAGTAGATGAGTCGGATGGAGCTGTCACAGACACTCTTGAGCATACCTTGATACGAGAGGTTAAAGAAGAAGTAGGCGTTGTTATAAAGGTTTTGGATTTTGTTAACAATACTTCGTTTGTATCAAAAAAAGGAAACAATGTTTTGAATGTTGTTTTCCTTTGTACGATAGCATCCGGAGGACTGAAGATATCTAATACTAATGAATTTGAAGAATTGATCTGGCTTACGACTGAAGAAATATTGAATTATCCTAATGTTCCAAAATGGTTGTGTGATAGTTTAAAGGTGGCGAATGATTTAATAACTGCTTGATTAAAATTATGATTGAAGACGCTTTAAATAATGCAAGAGAGGAGGATGATAGTCTCGTAAACGAAGTTGGTGTGGAGTTGCGTCATCCGCAATTAAATCCGGGGGAGTATTATTTGAATGTGGCCCGTGATCCGTATTTTAAATTTCTATCGATTCTTAGGCACCACATCCATGCTGTTAGTAATGTCTACTTCTCTGAAATTGTGAAGGCTCGCCACATGGATTTATTTCTAATGACGTCATCGGTTTCTTCTCCATCTGGTCCGGGTTCTGATTCAGAACCGATAGCTCTCACATTTGGCGGACACAATACGT
>JBBTSQ010000028.1:61388-64789 GCA_038078755.1 Patescibacteria group bacterium | reverse complement strand
CAGCTTCAAGATTTTTACCCGCTTTCTTGAGCGTAGCTAGTTGCACGTCGAGTTCCGCTTTAATATCTTCAATCGCTCGCAATCGCTCATCTTCTGGGGTGACAAAGTGTTTGGTCGGAAAGAGATAAAAAGCAGGAATGGTGTCAAGAATCACTCGAGAAACTCCATCAATCTTTTCAATCAACGAAACCGTATCTTCTTCAAGTACCACTCGATACACAATCTTTTCATTGACCGGCATAATCTCCACCGTATTCCCTACCGCTCGAAACTGTCCCGGTTTGAGGTCGGCAGTGGTGCGTTCGAAATAGATAGCAATCAATTTACGGATTAAGTCCGCACGAGAAATCTTGTCACCCTGCGTAATCTTCACATTTACTTTTTCATATTCTTCCGGACTTCCCAAACCATAAATACACGACACCGACGCCACCACAATCACATCTTTTCGGGTGAGGAGCGACTGGGTCGAAGCGTGACGAAGTCGATCGATTTCTTCATTGATCATCGCTTCTTTTTCGATGTAAGTATCGGTCACTGGCATATAGGCTTCAGGCTGGTAGTAGTCGTAGTAGGATACAAAGTAGTGCACCGCATGTGTGGGAAAAAAATCTCGATACTCTTGGGCGAGCTGGGCGGCGAGGGTTTTGTTGTGAGCAATGACCAGAGTCGGCTTGTCGAGGTTGGCGATAATATTGGCAGCGGTAAAAGTCTTACCCGACCCCGTCACACCAAACAAGGTCTGATAGCGCAAACCTTTTTTAAAGCCGTCTGTCAGTTGCTTGATGGCTTTAGGTTGATCGCCCGCGGGCTGGTATTCGGTTTTGAGAGTAAATGTCGACATATCCGAGGTACTATACAACAAAACCACTATAAAAGGCTATCTTTGACGACGGGGTCATCAAAGATAGCCTTTAAAATAGCTTGATAAATATAGGTAGACTTAGCCCCATACATCTATTATACGCATATGCGTATAATAGATGTATGGGGTCTCATGGTGAAAAAAAGCCCCAATTCCGACGACTACGTCGAAATTGGGGCTTGAAAAGAAATGACTACGAAGCACCGTTAGGCTCAAGGCCTACCACCGCGAGACTCAAGCAAGGAAATCCACCAGAAGGATCATCGGCTTGCAAGGCAGAAAGCACCGTATCCATATTTACCGCACGAATGCGGCACGGACATTGTGTATTGGTGCAAGCCGGATCACAATGGTGAGAATCGGCATCAAGAGAAACAACTCGTACACTCATAAAACAAAGACAGTAAAAAACAGTTCCGAGATTAATGCTAGCAGATTAAGAGCCTATTCGCAATCTAGCCACCATTACACCGGCAACCACCGATTCCCCCTGACCCAATCGGTCAGACGATCCACCCGCTTCATACGTTCAGCTGAGCCATTCACCGTCCACCACGCTTTGGCACGTTCACTCTTGAGATTTTTCTGCTCTTCCAAAGTGAGCCAGCGACCCGGGGTAATTTTGCCGTAAAACACAACCAGATCAAACACAGGACTACCATTTTTAAGGGCAATCACTTTCCACCCAGTCTGACCGTGTATTGCGGACGCGAGAGTCTCGCATTGTTTGGTACGGTAGATTTGACCGACAATGGGCGCGGGAATTGCACCATCGACAAACGCGGTTGAATCCAACAGATGAGTTGTCATAACTTTTTTCTTTTCTAAAGAACTGTGTTGCTTTTGCGCATCTTCTAATCCACACGGACTAGACGCAAAACGAGCCCTCTTTCGAGGACTCGTTTCTAGTGTTAAGGAGAGAATATCGTCTACTTCACACCACAAATGAATCCTCGATAAGGCGAGGGAATCACAATAAAGGTATGAAGCTTTGAACTGACGAAATGCATAGGTACAGATAAGTGTATACCAAAGCCTCCTTTTGCGCTACTTGTTTTCCACAGCATCTTTTTTGATATACTGTGCAAGAAAACTTTTTTTAAATTCGTAAAATGTATCATTGAGTAATGACTGACGAATATCCTCAACCAAATGGACAATAAAATAGAGGTTGTGAATCGAGGTAAGTGTATGCGCCAACAATTCTTTGGTGCGAGAAAGATAACCAATGTACGCGGCGGTATAGTGTTTGCAGGCGTAGCAGGTACAGTCTTTTTCAATCGGCTCATATTTTTCTCGAAACTCTGCATTATCAATATGGATTTTTCCGTGCTTAGTGTAGAGCGTACCGTTTCGAGCGATTCGTGTCGGTGCCACACAATCAAAGGTATCACATCCATTTTCAATCGCGAGGAAAAAATCTTCCGGCTCACCGATGCCGAGCAAATGCCTTGGCTTTCCTTCTGGCAAAACGCGGTTTACCCACGACACCGCCGTACCAATATCCTGCTTATCAAATGACCCACCAATACCGAAGCCATCAAAGTCCATCGCACCGATAGTTTTAGCACTCTCAATCCGTAAATCCTCGAATCGTCCGCCTTGTACGACACCAAAAAGGGCGATTGGCGGTTTACCTTCCGCTTGCAACTCTTTTTGAAGCTCGATGTGTCGATCCAGAGATCGCTTCGCCCACCGATGGGTCCGATCCATCGCTGATTTTTGATATTCTTTATCGGCGGTTGGCGAAGTACACTCATCAAAAGCAAAAATAATGTCCGCTCCAATGTTGTTTTGAATTTCCATCGATTTTTCTGGAGAGAAAAAATGTTCACTGCCGTCTCGATACGACTTAAACAACACACCGTCTTCGGTAATTTTTGCCATTGGTGACAACCCCTCGCTTCGCACGGAAGTTTCTTTTTCTTCTGATTCAAATCCGTTTGATTCGCCTTTCGAAAGTTTACTGATTTTCTTACCAAACGCGACCCCGAGCGAAAATGCCTGAAAACCGCCTGAGTCAGTAAATGTCGGTCCTGACCAATTCATTATTTTGTGCAATCCACCGGATGCTTTCATTATTTTTTCTCCGGGCTCAAGGTAAAGATGATAGGTGTTGGCGAGTACCGCTTGAGCACCAAGGTCTTTGACTTGCTCGGGGGTCAATGCTTTCACCGTCGCTTTGGTGCCTACCACGATAAAAGCGGGCGTATTGATAACGCCGTGCGGAGTGTCAATTTTCCCCGCCCGACCGAGGGCGCCGGAAAGCTTTTTTTGAATAGTAAATGAAATGGCGGGCATATGTAGACACTACAGTAACAGTAAACACGATAAACGGAAAGAGGGGAGGCAGATAATGATATGGGGCATCATCGGATTATTTGTGATGGTTGCGGTATGGGGACTTGTGGCTTTAATCGGTGGAACATTTGGTATTCGTTTTTTGGAACGTCCGCAAACGCCGCAGTTAAGAGGTACGGGCTTTACTCCCACACAAAGTTATTTGCAGCAATTATTTAATTCTCAAGCACCATGA
>JBBTSQ010000028.1:36788-61378 GCA_038078755.1 Patescibacteria group bacterium | reverse complement strand
GCGCCGCCCCTCTTTTTACTTTTCCTGTCTGTATTCTGTGTTCTGTCGTCTATCTTCCCTTACTCCCCAACCGTCACTTTTAATTCTCCGGCGCCATTCTCACTCACATATCCCGCCTCAATCGCATTCATCACATCCGCCTGATACCAATACCATCTACCGATAGTAAAAATCAACGCCGCCGCGACCACCGCCACTACTACCACAATTTTTTCTCTTTGAGTTATATGCATCATCGTATTAATTATTAGACTACTATATACATCAACTAGTATAACACATCACAACTCGGCTTGCTCGAGTGCGCATGCTATCTTACAATAGACACATGCATAAAAAATTACAGCTCAACGTCCCTGAACACCAATTGCCCATCACCTGTGTCAATTTCAAGCATATGATGGACGGCTTGCTTGAGACCGAACAGAAACGCCTCGCCACCATTGCCGAAGAATTTTCAGACGGATTCGCGTTTATCCGAAAATACCCCCGATCAGTCACTTTTTTCGGATCGGCTCGAACTGCTCAAGGCAATGTACATTATGACCAAGCATATACCCTTGCAAAAAAGATTGTCGAGGAGCTGGGATACGCAGTAGTGACTGGTGGTGGACCGGGTATTATGGAAGCAGCCAACCGAGGAGCCTACGATGCCGGCGGTGATTCAGTCGGACTGCTTATTAAACTGCCCAAAGAACAAGCCTCAAACCCGTACGTAAAAGATACTATTGAATTTCATTACTTTTTCGCCAGAAAAGTCGTCTTGTCTTTCGCTGCTGAAGCGTACATCTTTTTCCCCGGTGGTTATGGGACGCTTGATGAATTTTTTGAACTAGTCACCCTTATCCAGACGCACAAAATCCCCCCGATGCCGATTATTTTGATTGGTGAAGATTTCTGGAGACCACTTGACGGCTTCATCAAGAAAAATGTACTCGAACACCATCACGCTATTGCCCCGTCCGATACACACCTGTACACCATCACCGATGATATGAATAAAGTGATCGACAGTATCAAACACACACCGGTCAATCCAACTTAGAGGAAAAACTAACAACGCACAACTAACGATTTACAATAAGACAAGAAGAAGGAGGCTTGGTTTTAACGGCTCACTGGTTTTCCAAGGAAACCAGTGAGCCGTTAATTTCGTAACGTGCCTTAGCAGGGCCGTTTTTTGACGCCCAGCACCTTTGGACTAAAGGTGCTGGGCGTTCTCCTAAAACTCCTGAAAATCACCTTGCGATTTTCAGGAGTTTTAGGAAATCATAATTCATACATCCTGAATCATGAGTCATAAATCTCAAGTCTTAATTCTTGAATTATGAGTCTGGTTTCTATCTTATTTCAACCGACTTCACCACAATCGCCGTCTCCGGAATATCATTTTGACCAGTTCGCACGTTTTCAATTCGATCAACAATATCCATCCCTTTTACCACCTTACCAAAAGCGGTATGTTTGCCATCAAGCCATGGGGTTGAAGCAGCGGTCACAATGAAAAATTGAGAGCCGTTGGTATTTGGACCAGAGTTGGCCATTGCCAACACTCCTCGCACGAGCTTTTCATCATTAAATTCATCGGCAAAGGCATAGCCCGGACCACCTCGCCCATACAGTGTCTTGTCATCACCCTTTGAAAGCGGATCCCCACCTTGGATCATAAAGCCCTTGATCACTCGATGAAACTTGGTATCGTTATAAAAATTATTTTTCGACAAGGTGACGAAATTTTCCACTGTCTTTGGCGCCTTATCGGTGAAAAAAGCGATTTCAATGTCGCCAGAAGTAGTATGGAGAATGATACCGGTCGGTTTTTTAATATCAGATGATGGTGTTGGTGTAGTCATGGTGTCTGTTGTGGTTACGTTTGAAGTAGTCGTCTGTTTGTTGGGGCGATACATACCGATAAACAACCCTAATACAATGATACCGATAACCGCCCAAATGATAGTCGCATTATGTGACATACGGATACTATAAATTATACACTAGTAACAACGCTATTCTTCAGTTTCATTTCCTGTCCACTGCTTAAACATCTGTTTGATCTTCTGACCGCCCCGACGAAGCAGATTGTGCTGTTTTGTCTTGTGCGTGCGTAATTCGGCAATCATTTCGTCTTTGACCACATCAATCGCCGCATATAGATCAGACTCCTCTGCTTCCGCCCGAAAACTCTTGCCTCCGAGATGTAGATTGATCTCTGCCCGAAACACATCGCCAGATTTATGGTGATGACTCACCTTCCCCACTTCGACATAACACATCGCTGAATCATCGGTGGGGTCGACAAATTTATCGAGTGCCGACAAACGCTTACTCAAATAATCTGAAATGGCGCTCGTAAGCTCCATCTGCGTGGCTTTTACGTTTGTTTTCATAGGATTAAGAATTAATTGATAAAGTTTTGCCTCGTCCCATCCCCAGAGCCCAACTTCTCCCTCGCAGACGAGGGCTGGGTTAGGTAAGGCTCGGGGAAAACTTTTTTGTAGAAGGGTCGGCTCCGCCGACTTCTATCTAGTCTTGCAGAAAATCCCCAGAGCAGAGGACAGGGTATTCTCTGCAAATACAATAATCCTCTCCCATTAGTATAACAAAACGATACACAAGAAACAAACTCACTCACCCGCAATATCGACCGAAATAATCTTTGAGGGCGAGTGATGACCACTCACAATCCGCATCGCTTTCGCTTGACCGCCAAAGTGTGCTCGCAAAAGGGCAAGCACTCGCGTATTCGCCCGATTCTGTTCTGCCGGCTCGGTCACCCTGATTTCAAAATGGTCATCTGAGATTTTGGTGAAAGTTTCTTTTTTGGAGTTGGGAATGACTTTCAATTTGAGATACATATGAAGAAGTATAACAAGCAACGAGAACAAAAAACAGTTGCCTGTTATTTCGACTTCGACTCGAACGTTGTGTGAATGCAGACATTCCCACACGCTTCTCGCTCGTCGAAATAAAGTAAAAAGTATGAAGTAGAAAGTATACATATATAAAAAATTGCCTCTCGGCAATTTTTTGGGCTCCGTGGCTTGGGATCTCACTCGCTCCTCGATACCTCGTCGCTCTTTAGAAACCGTCGGTTTCTAACGCTCGAAGACTCGTATTTGTCACAGATCTTTTTCTGCTGAAAAAGTCTGCGACCCCTCCTCGCGCCGTCGCGCTCCGGTCTTGCGTATGTGTCCCACACATACTCACTCCACGGGAAACCATAGGTTTCCCGACCCCTTCCTGGTCCGATTCCAAGCCACAAAAAAATTGCCAGACGGCAATTTTTTGGGCTCCGTACAGTGGACGCATTCAGAACTGCAAATTGGACTAGAATTAAAAGCGATTTGCAGTTTGGCGGTATTCTGGAACTTTTCCCAACATTATCATTTCAGAACTAAGGTTATTAACACCTGAATTGATTTTTAGTTAAAAAAAGTTATACTTATATTAGTGGACTCCTACCCAACGGTAGGATTCACAAGGTCTCTGAATTCTCTTAGTCGCCCCTGAATTCTTTCGGAAATCTTGTAAATCTTATCTTTATTGAGTTCGTTTATTTCAGTTTTTGTTAGTATGTGGTAAGTCTCCTTTGGGAGCTTCTTTTTTATTCTGTGCCACATTTGCCGAATACCTTTTGGGTCTCTTGTCCTGATTTTTCCTGCTAGTTCAAGATTTACACAGTAAGAAATTATATCTACTAGTTCTAACCCAGGACGGACACTTTTCTTATTTGCAAAACAAATTGAATGTATTCTATCTCGTATATGTTGCTTTCTGGTTTTTATTGCCGGTTTATCAGTCTCAATGTTACTTTGAGCTTCATTAAATGACTTTATAACGACACTATCGGCATTGCCTCGGCTTTCTGCAACAATTAAACCCATACCCTTATTTTTCTTTAGATAATTTGCGTAATCAAACACGATTCGCTTTGTTAAAATTTCGTATGGAAAATCCTTGTCTTCTGCGTGTTTTCTACCACCTTTGAATTTATACCCGTCCGGTGTTTTCAGCATCTTTCTGAGTAAGCTTTTATCAATTACATAGGCGTATATTTCAAAGGGGGCATTATCAATGAATTCTGCGATTGATTCAGTAAACTTTTTACATCTAGCATTGTCCTTAATATAACTTGGAGACTCTTCATTCTCAAATAATTCAAATGCATGCAGGGTGTCAGATTCACGAAAACCATATCGCCTCTTTAAGTGTTTAAGGTAACCAGAAAGCTCATAGTCTGAGTTTGCCTCTACAGACAGAGTACTAATAATAAAATATCTGTCTCTATGCTGTGCAAGGTTTGCTATACCCGATTCATCAAAATATAAAGTATGTTCAGCCATTGTTCTTGAATAATAGCAAAATGTAAAGTAAAGTAAACAATATGAGAAAAACCTTTCATAAAAATCTCCCAGCTAATGAAGTCAAAAAGGTGCTGATGTCTACCACCGGCCACAGGAAGTTGGTTAATTATTTGAAAGAATTATTCAAAAAGGAGAGTTTTAAAAAAGATATTAGAGATATAAGAATTAGACTCAAGACCGGTTTGAGCTCAGATTTAATGGATGAAACGGTTAAATTGCTAGATAAATATCATCTTGAGTTCGAATGTCTCGAGTTTATGATGACATATGTAACTGACAATGAATTTATAGAGGAGTTTATAGGAAATATGCTATTTATTGAGGATATTGTAGATGCGAAAGAGTCTCTAAGTAACGAAAGTAATTCAATTACTGATGAGAAATTTCCTGTGGTCATCAGGGTAAGTCCTTACGCATCTGAGAGGGATATCTTGGATTACGTAAAAAAGATGTACTCCGTCTTTATATTGCCAATTCAAGAGAGGTATAAGAAACAAACTACGCTTGGAAAGGTTAAAAACAAGAGACAATTTATCCAAGACAGAAATGATTATATATACGAAAATAGACACTTACCCAGAAAGGAGATAATGCGTCTGGTAACAGACAAATTCGGTGGAGAGTATTCAATAGATTATGGTTATATTGGTAAAATAATTTCTCTAGAGAGTAAAAAGAGAAAAGAACTGTAATACACAAATTTTCTGTAGCACAGAAAATACTTATTTTTAAGATTGCATAAAGAATATCCTGAAGTTAATCCTTCGGGATTTTTTATGCAGGAATTAAAAAGCTTCAAAATAGACGGGTTACCTCTTGAAGACAAGCAACGGCTGGTCGGTGCTTTTGTATGGCTTATAGAGCAAGATAAGAAGCAAAATCCTGCACTTTACCAACCTAAGAAAACCTAAGATTATGATTGATACCATATGCCTTTTGATACCGAAGGACCAAATGCGATACCTTTCAGAGGTAGCTGGTTGGGAGCTATATTCCCACACGGACCAATATTCAAAGTTTGTTCGCAATCCAAGCAAGGTAGAGAAAGAAACGGGAGATTACTTCCCTAGACTGACAGGATATAGACGAGGTTTTTCTCAAGAAGCGAATGTCCGAATGGAGTTTTCGGTCCCCAAACTTCTTTACCTAAACAACCTAGATGAGCTTGAAGATAAGGACCTTCCAAAAGTGATTGAAGTTCTACAAGACAGATTAAAAACTATGGGCGTGATAGTTACAAAATTAATGCTTGAAAATGCTTCTGTAAGCTCGGTCCATTTCTCAAAGAATATCGTGCTTCAAGACGGATACACCGTAAGCCATTTGATTTCAGAGATGAACAAAGTAAACCTACGAAAGAGTTTTGATTTTGCTAAGACAAGATTTATCAATGACGGACAGAGCTTATATGCCCATACGACTTCGCATCAACTGGTTATTTACGACAAGATAGCCGACTTAGGCAAAGACAAAAAAAGAGCGATAGACAAGGACCAAACGCTTTACCAAAGAAGTTTGTTTGCAAAGCTAAACAAGGAAGACGAACCGCAAGAAATAGTACGCTTTGAGATACGCTTGAGCCAAAAGCAGAAGATGAACAGGGTCCTTGAGGGTTTAGGTTATCAGAAAAACCCAGTCTTCAGACAAGTGTTCAATACTGAAATGAGTAAGAAGGTCGTAACAGATTACTGGAAAAAACTTATAAAGGAACGCAATCTCGGGCTATTCTCATTGTCGGTAAGCATCAAGGATATATTACGAACCTTGTTTCTGGCTGATAAAACCCTCAAGCCAAAACAAGCCATATACCTACTTGGCTTGTTCATGCTCGCCAAAGATGAGAACGGAATGAGGCAGTTGCGAACAATTATTGCAAAGCGGTCCCACGATAGGACTTGGTACAGAATTGCAAAGGATATGCAGGAAGCCAGTGAGCTAATAACTAAGAATAAGCTCCGAGATTGGGTTACACAGATAGATAAGAGTCTCGATGATTTTAAGGCATACAAGCAAAAGAGGTTGTCCACTGACTAAGGTTGATATGTAAAGCAGTGTAAAGTATACTTATTAAGTTAAATATAAATAATATGACAGACAAGTTTTATAAGGCAGAAGACCTCGCAAAAGTGCTTCAGGTAAATATTATGACGATTTACCGATACATAAAAGCTGGTCGCTTGAAGGCGTACAAGATTGGTCGTGAATTTCGGATTGATGAAAATGAATTCCAATCTTTCTTAAAAAGGGTAAGTACTAAATAAAACAATGAATACTATTTCAGAAAAACTCATCAAGACCTTGAAAACGGATGAACGACTGGTCGTCGATGGTAAGCTCGCAAAAAATAAAGTTATTGAGTTAGCACTTCAACTCGATGTAGATTTACTCAAACTACTCCGTTCTTCTAAGGACCTCTCAAAAACTTTTTTTCAACAAGTAGATGACGTTCTCATTTTTGATAAAGTTAAATTTCAAAGCTTCGTTTCCAATAAGCAATTTCTACCGGATAGTTTTACAGAGTATAAGAATAAGATAGGACTTGTTTCTGATAAAGAATATCTCACAGATAATCAAGAGATTGTTTTAGCTTTTCCATATAAAGATTGTGTTCTTGAGGGCGGTCAAACGAAAGAAGATGCTAAGCGAAGTGAAATATTTTGGAATGAAACACTCGCACCAGATGAAATTGATAAACTTTTAGAGCCAAAAGCCCTTACTAATTTCAAGAAGTTTGACATTCAAGGAGAACATTCTGTAAAAGAAATTACTGAAAAAGATAACTTAATTATTAAAGGTAATAATTTATTGGCACTACATTCTCTTAAGAACACGCACAAGGGTAAGGTAAAGCTTATTTATATTGACCCTCCTTACAATACCGGTACTGATAGTTTTCAATATAACGATAATTTTAATCACTCTACCTGGCTCACCTTTATAAAGAATAGATTTCAAATCGCTAGAGACTTACTAGCAGATGATGGAACTATTTACATTTCAATAGACGAAAATGAATTGGGTTACTTGCAGGTCCTTTGTGATGAAATTTTTGGTAGAGAAAATAGAGCCAATCTAATTAGCATCAAACGAGGTTCTGTAACCGGACATAAAGCTATAAATCCTGGAGTAGTTAATATTACCGAATATCTTTTGGTGTACGCAAAAAATAAAAGGAGTTGGAAACCAAATAAGGTATTAAGACAACGAGAGCGTAACGAAAGATATAATGTATTTATAAAACACGCTGAAAAAGACATTTCTAAATGGGAATTTATTAGTTTGCTAGACGCTTTTTCAGAAGAAAAAGGTCTTAAAAAGACTCAACTTAAAAAAGAACTTGGTGATGCTTTTGAAGCAGAGATTTTTGAGTTTATTAAGAAGAACTCACGAGCCGTTGTTCAGTTTGCTTACCCTGACCCTGATAAGGTAAGTAAGGAAACCAAAGAGCTTATAAAAAAATCAGTAGCGAATAAAGACCAGGTTTACTTCCAAGGTAGGGATAGTGAGCAAGATTTGTACTTAATCAATGGACAGAGAATACTGTTTTATGCTGACCGTCTTATTGAAATGGATGGCGAGCTAGTTACAGGAGAACCACTTTCTGATTTTTGGGATGATGTACTTCCGAATGACCTACATAACGAGGGTGGTGTAAGTTTCAAAAAAGGTAAGAAGCCGGAAAAACTTATTTCTCGAATTATGGAATTATCAACAAAGGAAGATGATTTGGTTATGGATTTCCACCTTGGTTCTGGTACTACTTCTGCGGTTGCTTTAAAAATGAAGCGTAGGTTTATAGGAATTGAGCAGATGGATTACGCTGAAAATGATTGTGTAAATCGACTTCAGAATACAATTAAGGGCGACACTGCTGGCGTTAGCAAAAGCACAAATTGGAAAGGTGGGGGTTCTTTCGTCTATGCAGAATTAGCTCAAGCAAATCAACTCTTTGTGGATAAAATTCAGGACTCAAAAAACACCAAGGAACTTATTAAGGTGTGGGATGAGATGAAGAAAACAGCTTTTCTAAGCTATAAAGTTAAGCCGGAAGAAATAGATGCCACAAAGAAAAATTTTGAAAACCTTTCACTTGAGGACCAGCAGAAATTCCTTATCTCTACTCTCGATAAAAACCTCCTCTACGTCCCTTATTCTGAAATTAAAGATAAGACTTATAAATTGTCCAAAGAAGACATTATATTAAACGATAAATTCTATGGACGAGATTAAAACACTCAACAAAATACTTGAGTCTGAATTTGGTAAACGTGGAATAGAAGCTACTCCGGTCCCCGAATTTATCACCTCAAATCTCAATCAAAGATTTCCTATCAGACCCTATCAGGAAAGAGCTTTTCAATATTTTCTTAATTACTGGAATGAAAAATTTGATGGTAAGCCTGACAAGCACCAGCTCCTTTTTCGTATGGCTACTGGTAGTGGTAAGACGCTTATTATGGCTGGTCTCATTCTCTATTTGTATGAAAAGGGATATAGAAACTTTCTCTTTTTTGTAAACAGTACAAATATTATCGACAAGACACGGGACAATTTTTTCAATGACTCATCAATCAAATATCTTTTCAATAAAAATGTAGCTTTTGGAGACAAAAAAGTGACCCTGCGAGAAGTAGATAATTTTCAGGCTGGAAGCGACGATTGTATAAATATATGCTTCTCTACTATCCAAGGACTTCATATGAGACTGATTAATCCCCAGGAAAACTCTCTTACATTTGATGACTTTCAAGATAAGAAAATTGCTCTTATTTCTGATGAAGCACACCATATCAACGTAGAGACAAAGGCTGGTCTAAAGACTGGTATGTTTGGTGAGGTAACAATTAACGGTTCGGTATCAAAAGAAGAAGCTGAAGAGATTATTTCTTGGGAAAGCACTGTAAATCGTATTGTTAATTCTAATTCACAAAACATTCTCCTGGAGTTCACAGCTACGGTTGATTTTAATAACCCTCTTATTGCCAAGAAGTATGCTCAGAGGCTTGTTTTCGACTATCCACTAAAGCAATTTCGTATTGATAGCTATTCAAAGGATGTAAAGGTGCTTCAAGCTGATGCAAATCTCTTTGACCGCTCACTTCAAGCAATCCTCCTGAGCCAGTACCGAAGAAAGCTTTTTGAGAAAAATAAGCAAGTTATTAAACCGGTCCTTTTGTTCAAATCAAAGACAATTGCTGATAGTAAAGATTTTCAAGAAGAGTTTATTAAAGGTGTTCAGTCTCTCACAGCTAAGAAGCTTGCTGATATAAAAGCTAATGCGAAAGATGAGGTTCTAGTAAAAATGTTTGCTTTTTTTGAAGCTCAGAAAATCACACTGGAAAACCTCGCATCAGAACTCAAAGAAGACTTTTCTGCTGAAAAAACCATCTCAGTGAACAGTAAGGAAGAGAGTGAACAGAAACAGCTTGCAATCAATACCCTCGAAGCTCCTGATAATGAATATCGAGCAGTCTTTGCAGTAGATAAGTTAAACGAGGGATGGGATGTTCTCAACCTCTTCGACATTGTTCGTCTTTACGATACTCGTGATGCCAAAAACAATAAGCCTGGAGAGACTACAATCAGAGAAGCTCAGCTCATCGGACGTGGTGCAAGATACTGTCCTTTTAAACTCAATGAAACTGACGAAGCTTCAAAGAGAAAATTTGATAATGACGCTGATAATGAAATGCGTATCTGTGAGGAACTTTACTATCACAGCACTTACAATCCAAAATATATTCAGGAACTTACCTCAGCTCTCGTCACAAGCGGTATCATCGCCGACAAGACGATTAAGAGAACAATGAGTATCAAAGACGACTTCAAAGAGTCAAAGTTCTTTAAGTCCGGTATGCTCTTTCTCAACGAGCAAGAAAAATATAAACGAGAAGATGTCTTTGGGCTACCATCTTCAGTGCGAGATACTCTGTATAAAATCTCTCTTAGGACTGGCTTCAATCTCTCAAGCGGTATCTTCGACGAACAGAGTAAAAAAGGTGTAGAGAAAAAAGAGAAAGACTTTTCAATTAAAGATTTCAATAGCACTGTAGTAAAGAAAGCGATTTACAAGCTGGAATTTTACTCGTTCTCAAACCTAAAGACCTACTTCCCAAATCTTGAAAGTCTCGATGAATTTATTGCTGATAAGAACTACCTAGGAAGTATCAAAATGACCATTTCCGGTCTAGCAAGCCAATTGGACAATTTAAGCCCTGATGACGTCCTAGACGCCGTTTTACAGGTCCTAGAGCATATTTCCAAGGGTGTATCAGGCGAGAAGCTTGAATACAAAGGAAGCAAGGAGTTTAAGCCGTATATGGTTAAGGATAAAATCTCAGAAAAGGTCCTCACTTTTGCTGAAAATGAGAGCGAAGATAAGGAGTTTGGTAAGTCAATCAACAATGCTCAGGAGACTAATATTTACTTGGACCTCAGTAATAAATCTTGGTATGTCTTCAATGATTGTTTTGGCACATCGGAAGAGAAATATTTTGTGAAATATATCGACAAGATTTATAACCAACTTCGTGAGAAATACGATGAGGTGTATTTGGTCCGTAACGAGCGATTTTTCAAGCTCTACAACTTTGATGACGGAAGACCTCTTGAACCGGACTTCGTACTTTTCCTCTATCAAAAATCAAAGCCAAAGAGTCTTCACTATCAGGTATTCATTGAACCTAAAGGTGCTCATTTGAAAGAGACTGATGCGTGGAAACAAAACTTTCTCGTATCTCTCAAAAAAGAACATAAAGTTGAGCAACTGTGGGAAGATAAAAAGTATGTGGTGTGGGGTATGCCTTTCTATAATAATAGCGAAGAGACTCAATTTGGTGATGAGTTTGCAAAACAAATATTATGAAAGCAATAAATGTCTCACGAGTATCAACAGAAGAACAAAAAGAAGCGGGAAACTCGTTGCCTGCTCAAATTGAGCGTATAGATAGTTATTGCAAAAAGAAGTCGTTTGATGTCATCAAGTCATTTAGCTTTGATGAAAGTGCCTACAAGGACAAGCGAGATGAGTTTGATAAGTTGCTTGAGTATGTCCAAGGAGTAGCAAAGAAAGAAAAGATTGCAGTTTGTTTTGACAAAGTAGACCGACTTTCAAGAAGTGTGTTTGATAAGCGAGTTGGTACGCTTTATGAAATGGCTGTAGCTGACAGAATAGAACTTCACTTCGTATCAGATGGACAAGTTATCAATAATCAGATGTCTGCTGTTGAGAAGTTTCAGTTTGGTATGAGCTTAGGTTTAGCAAAATATTATTCTGACGCTATTGGCGATAATGTGAAAAGAGCTTTTGAGCAGAAACGAAGAAATGGCGAATGGACAGGGGCAGTCCGCTTGGGTTATTTGAATGTGTCGTTAGACGCAGAAAAGAGATTGCGTAAAGATATTATTATTGACCCTGAACGAGGACACTTGATACAGAAAATGTTTGAGCTGTACGCAACAGATGAACACTCACTAGAAACTATCCGAATAAGAATGACGGAACTCGGTTTGCGGACACTGAAAGGAAATAAATTAGCAAAAAGTACTGTTGAAAATATACTGAAAGACAGTTTTTACTGTGGAGTAGCAGTATCAAAGAAATATGGTCAGTATGCCCACAAATACCCTAGATTGATTACCAAAGAACTTTTTGATAAGTGTCAACAAGTACGCACCAAACGCAATAATCATAAGTATCAAGCCCTCTCAAAAGATTTTGTATTCAAGGGTTTGCTCAAGTGTCAAAACTGCGGTTGTACGATAACTGCCGAAATGAAAAAAAAGCCAAGCGGACTTACTTTTACCTATTACTCTTGTACTAATGCTAAGGGTATCTGTAAGCGAGTGTACGTGCCCGAAAAAGACCTTCTGAAGCCCGTATACGAGGTTTTGGAGCGTTTTGAGAGCATTACAGAAGAAGCACAGAACCAGCTTGTAGACGAGCTTAGAAAGAACGTAGAAAGCGAAATTGTGTTCCATAAAGCACAGATAAATCGCATACAGACAGACCACGCAAACATAACAACAAAGAAGAGTAGGTTACTTGATGCTTGGATGGACCAGAGTATTACTAAGGGTATCTATGACAGAAAACATCAAGAGTATCAGGACCAAATACAGGCACTTGAAATTGAAATGTCCGAGCATTCAAAAGCAGACCACGACTACCAAACAACCGTTGCTACCGTGCTTTCTGTAGCACGCAGAGCAAAGAGTATATTTGAAAATAGTTCTGATATTGCTGGAAAACGAGCATTTTTAAACTACGTGCTTCAGAACCCGACCGTAAACGAAAAGAAGCTATATTTTTCAATAGCTTCTCCGTTTAATTTGGTACTAGAACTAGCTACTACCCCTAACTGGCTCCGTGGCTTGGGATCGAACCAAGGACATCCTCGTTAACAGCGAGGCGCTCTACCAGCTGAGCTACCACGGAATAATTACTGACCTAGGTATACTAACAAATTAAAGAGAAAAATCAATTGACTGGCGCCCCCACCACCCGCTTCAAAATCTCTTCTCTCCCTTCCCGAGTCTTTGCCGAACACAAAATAATTTCTAGACCTTCTGGAATTTTAGCTACAATCTTCTTGATTTGTTCGTGTCGCTCTTTTTGATTAAGTCTATCTACTTTATTCAATACCACCAACACTTCATTGTTGCTCTCAGAAAGAATCCGAAGCATTTCCAAATCCATCTCACTCGGACCAACTTTCATGTCGAGCACCAATACTACAATACGCTGATAGACATCTTCGAGTAGAAACCATTGGATCATTTTTGCGAGCTGTTCTCGGCGTTCGAGAGACATCTTGGCAAAACCGTAGCCTGGTAGATCAACAAAATAAAATACATTGTTCACCAAGAAAAAATTAATCTCTTGGGTCTTGCCCGGCGTTTTACCTGAACGTACCAAATCGATACGATCGAGTAAACAATTCATGAGGCTCGACTTTCCCACGTTTGATCTACCCACAAAGACCACTTGTCGTTTTGGCTCGTAGATGATTGGATCGCTGCCCCGGATACTTTTCTTGAATTCAGCCGTTTTGATTTCCATATCAGAGATAGTATCCGAGATACTGGCTTTTGTCATTCACCTATACGTAATTAACTTCGAATCAGATACACAATCAACGTCGTGAGGCCGAAAATTACGCCGCCCCACAGTGTATCAACGATTGAAAGTGTGCTACTCCATTTATCCAAAATAGCGAGATTGGTGTAATTGTAGAGACCATAGACAACAAGACCGAGGAGCGCGCCCCACAGGAATGCCTTCGGCGCAGAGCCAAGCGTGAGCGCTTTGGGAATGGAAAAAAGCGCCACCGAAAGTCCCATCGTGACATACGAAAGAATGGTCGGAATAATCCGCACCGAAAAAGAGCCGTCAACAAATCGGAGTAGGTCGTGCAAATGACCTTGATAAAATCCCGACATCACAACCCCGATCCACAGATAATCGAGGGCGATCAAAAACGGCACAGCCAAGAGAAAGTTTTTCAAAAAATCAGTCATTACCGCAAGTATAATACAGCCGAAACAATTGTCTACCTCTTCCCCACTGTTGCTTGCTTTTTTAACGAAAGTGAGTAGAGTAATAAATGGAAATTTGTTCGGTCACACCAAAGGAAGAATCGTATGGCTAACCACCCACAGCGTAAATCTGACGAAGTGTTCATCGGCTATCATACCCACAGCTTGATGCGCATGAGTGTACTGCCTGAGATTCGGCAATGTACCGAAACTGGGCAGGATATTCCGCTTGCCGGCGGGTCAAACGGCCACTTCTCGGGAAGACTCCCGACATTTGCGCCGATCGCAGAAATCCGAAAACTGCAAAGACGTGCTCTTGATGCTGGTGGCACTCCGATGGACGTGAATGTCCTTGATCCCAATTTTAATCCCGAAGCCTGAAGGCAAGGCCCCGCTCGTTCCGATGAGCGGGGCCTTTTTCTTTTTTAGCGAGCATGTATACTACTATCAGTTATTCATAATTTAGTATTCTATGATTACATTTAATCTGTGGGCTATTTTAGTATCAGGCATCGCCAGTATGGCAATTGGCGCATTTTGGTATTCACCAAAAGGATTTGGAAAGATGTGGATGCGACTCCAAGGCATCAATCCCGATGATTGCAAGCCTGAACAGATGAAAGGTATGGCAAAAGCATACATCCTCACTTTTATTTCAACTCTTATCATCGCAACCGGACTCAATGCTTTAATTTCTGGTTTTGCTGTAGTGGGAGTACTCAATGGCGCTCTCTTAGGCGCGATTGCGTGGTTTGCATTTTCACTCACCACCTCCCTTCCAGCGTTTTTCTTCAATATTAAAAAGCCGCCAGTGACTGTGTTTTTTATTGAAGTTGGACAATTGTTTGTCGCGTGGGTCGTGAGTGGGGTTATTATTACGCTTTTGAAATAGCTAGGAGTTTTAAAAAAGAGCGACGAAGGCTTCGCCTTCGTCGCTCTTTTTCTTTCCTAGATACTTTATACTTTATACGTTTTACTTTATACTTCTAGTATGCCCCTCGTGAACCCCGGCTTCGGACAAAGACGTCAATCAAGCGACCGATCTCGAATTCCTCCGGGTCAGTACGAGACCCGTGACTTTCCGGTGCTATCTTTAGGCCCCACCCCACACGTTCTTCCCGAACATTTCACCCTTCGAGTCACCGGATTGGTAGAAAAACCTCAAAAATGGAACTGGGATGAATTGCTCGCATTGCCTCACGAAGAAGTGGTGCGGGATATTCACTGCGTGACCAAATGGAGCAAGCTCGATTCTCGCTGGAGTGGAGTATCGCTCGACTATATTATGCAAGTCGCCGGTGTTTCGCCCGATGCAAACTTTCTCATCGCCCACAGCGACGACGGCTACACCACCAACATTCCCCTCGAAGACATTCGCAAAGGTAAAGCGTGGGTTGCCACCTCATACGACGACAGTCCAATTTCTGATGAACACGGCGGTCCGGTGCGCTTGCTCATCCCCCACCTCTATTTCTGGAAAAGCGCCAAGTGGCTCGCCAAGCTCGAATTTGTTGCGGACGATGCTCCCGGATTTTGGGAAGTCCGTGGCTACCACAACCACGGCGACCCGTGGAAAGAAGAACGGTATTCGGAGTAGCCTTGCACTCAAGAATGCGCTGTAGTAGATTAGGATCAGAAACAAACCTGTCCTTTCTTATGAGCACGCCACGTATTGATTCTGACCAATTTGCTACCGACTACCATTGCTTTGTCCACTCAGCAATTCAAGGGCCACACGGTAAAGCTTTTGAAGCCGAACTTGACGGAAGAGTTGCTCAAGCTCTGCTTGGGGATTATCTGCACCGGAAAGCAGTCCAACAATCCCAAGAATCTTTCCGTGTCAAAAGACGGAAATGAGCAAAACAAAAGCAGAGCGTGTCGCGCTCTGCTTTTTTATTTGATGGTTATACGATACTATAGTCACTATGTCCTCCTGGCTCATCGGCACATTAGTCTCATCAAAAATGGTAGCAGAGAATGTAAAATCTCTGACGTTTGATGTACCAAAGTGGCCCGGACACAAAGCGGGGCAACATTGCGATATCAGACTGACTTCCGAGACCGGCTACCAGGCACAGCGCAGTTATTCGATTGCCAACACCCCAGAAGCAGGTTCCACCAAAGTCGAATTCGGTGTGCAAATTTTAGAAAATGGTGAAGTGTCTCCGTATCTTTTTGCGCTTGCCGTGGGGGACAAAGTTGAGATCAAAGGACCTCTCGGTGGACACTTTATTTGGGACACCACTATGCCGGGACCACTGGTCTTGATTGCCGGAGGATCGGGTATCGTGCCCCTGATGAGCATGCTTCGGGAACATATTGCCCTTGAGACCACAACTCTAAACGCAACAAAGTCGCATGTAGAATCTTCGCCAAGACCGGTACGCCTATTGATCAGCGCGCGCACCAAAGACAAAATCCCCTATTTTCAAGAGCTTGAATACTACAAAGAACGCCACCCCAATCTTAAAATCTATTACACCATTACCGAAAATGCTCCGAAAAGCTGGGGTGGTTTTACTCGCCGAGTAGACAAAGCAATGCTCGCCGAAGTCACCGATGAACTTCTAGGCAAGATGCCGATGATCTACGTCTGCGGGCCAACCGGCTTTGTTGAGGTAGTAGCAAACACACTAGTCGCTATCGGTTTCAATTCCCATGAAATCAAAACCGAGCGATTTGGATGACCATTTTTAAGATAATGCTTTAGGCGATACACGGAAAAGAACGGCTCACCTTCAGGTGAGCCGTTCTTTTCGTACACATCAATGACCATTACAACACCTTAATTAAACAATCCCCTTAAAAGATCGAGTGTGTTTATGACCGCTGCGCCAACCGAGCTCGTCTTGGTGGGATCGCTTACTTTAAACTGCTTATCAATATCGGTCTCATCGCCACGAAGATTAGCAAGTTCCTCAAGCGCGTCATTATGCAGTGATTCCCCTTCGGACATAATTTCAAACAATGCCTCGGGATCATCACTGTTTTCGGCAATAGCTGTTTCAGTTTCCGCCAATGTTGCTTTCATCTCTGTAATCAATTCAAATAATCGCGCAGTATCTTTATTCTTTTTCTTCAGCTGTGTTGCCAACTTTTCAATCCGACTGATTTCTCGCTTGGCCTCCTTAATGATCTTTGCGCTATTTGAAATATTTTCAAGTAGACGAATATCGCTCGCAATATCCTCCATCGCCTCAAACGCATTTTCTCGCAGGGATTCCATTGCCTCCTCAAGGTCATCTCCGGTCTGTGTCTTCATCGCCTGTACCGAGCTTTCGATTGAAGCCAGCGCGGTCTCTACCCGAGTGACAATTTCTGACACATTGATGCCGGCTTTTTCAGCGCGAGTTTTGGCTTTTACTAATTTAGCGCGAGCTTGCTTGATGCGTTTTTCCGCTTCTTTGGTAATTTTTGGCAATTGCTCAAGCATACCGAGTCGCATACCGATTTCTTGCATACTCTCGCCAGACTCACTTAAGGTCTCCATTGCTGATTCAACTGTATCGGAAAATTCAGTGGCATTTTTTATTGTTGCAAAAGCGGTGGACAATGTAGCAATCGCTTCTTCGTCGGTGGCAGGCACCGCTATTCCTTTTGCTTTCAATCGCTCAATGACTTTTTTCAGGCGAGTCAGTCCCTGCTCCATACCGCGCATTCCGCGCTTCATTGAGGCCAATCGTTCAGCGTCCATAGTATCTTCGCCTGACTGATCAAATTGACCACGATCTTGAAATTGATTTTGTGATGAACCCTCTCTTCGACTATCGGTGCTCGGGGGCATACGTTCATCAGATCTTGACCCAGAAAATGTGCGTACTGATCCGTCTTCACCTTCATCCATCATTCTCTTTTCATACACCGGAGCACCCATCGGCACATCGCCGTCTTTAGGATGTGGGTACTGATCTTGGGGTGGATACGAATAGCCAGAAGAGGTGTTTGGTTCAGAACGATAATAGGTAGCACCATCTGGAGATGGCGGTGGAGGTGGCGGTGGCGGAGGATAACTTCCGTTTTGGTAATAACTGTCTGTCGGAGCTGGCATCGTCGACGGCTCTGCTGTTTGTGCCGATACCGTACCAACACACAAAAGCATCAGGATGCTGGCGAAAACGAATTGCGCGCGAGTGATCATAATTCAAAATACAATTAATACAATAATGTCCTTAGTATACCGCCCCATATTTTATCTGTCCTGCAAGATATGCACAGGTATATTGGTTGCTCTTGCATATGTAAAGCAAGATTGACCTACATCTACAAATATGCTAACATACTCCCGTATGCAAAACACATATACACAAATGAATACTCGCCCGCACGCCATTTCTCTTGGCGCTTTCGGCGTATCTCTCAAAGATTGTAGCCACAATTTTTGTTCACTCGTGATGTGTGTAAATCCCCTCTCGTAACTCTCCTGTTCGAAAGCATTTAGACAAATCCCGACTGGACGAAAGTCGGGATTTTCAATTGCAACGAGCGAGGAGCGTGTGAAAGTAACAACTTTCACAACGTCCGAGTCGAAGTTGCAAAAAGATTAAACTTCTTATTCCGCGTTCAGTATAGTCCGCAAGACAATCTTGCAACTATGTAGTTCTTTTACAACCACATAAACGTATGAAAAAACTGTCACCGAAACAGATCGGCCGTCGCTACCTAGGTCTCGGCGCAGCAGGTGTCTTTTGTGGAGGCTCTTTTCACGGAGCAGTCTACATGGACTTCCTGATGCACAACCTCAACGATTATTTCTTGGCCAATGCGGTCAATGTTGTCTTTTTCTGTACACTATTTGTGGCAGAAATCCCGACGGGAGCTTACGCTGACACCTTTGGTCGCAAGGCATCCTATGTCCTCGCCAGTCTCCTCTGGTCACTCGGCCTCATCATCTACGGCATGTCGCACTCTTTTATTGGATTTGCACTAGCCGAATGCCTGCTCGCCATTGGAAGCACGTGTGTCTCTGGAGCGTTTGAAGCATGGCTCATCGATAGTCTCGATCATTCTGGAATGAGTCCGATCGATCGTGATGCCTACAAAGCAAAATTGTTTGTGCGAGAAAATAGCGTGGACACTGTGTGCGGAATTCTCGGGAGCATTGTCGGGGCATGGGTATACACCATTCATCCAGCGAGCTGTTGGATTGTGAGTGGTATCTTGATGCTCGGTCACGGACTGATAGCAAAACAGGTGATGTCCGAAGATTATTTTCAACGGAAAACACATACACTCAATGCCCACGCACACGAAATGTGGACGAAGACAAAATCGAGTGTTGCATTTGCGCGCAGTAATCCGACCATCAGAACTATCGCACTTCTCGCTGCCGTACAAGCTTTTGCTTGTATGGGACAAAATATGCTCTGGCAACCATTCTTCAAAGAATATGTGTCCATATTTTGGCTCGGGGGATTACTTAGTATCTGGATGATCTGTGGTGCTATCGGAGCAGAAATTGCCAACCGATACATACCCACCACCCGTGATCAAATAACCGTATTAAAACATTCAATGATATGGTCTGGAATACTGGTCGCGATCGGCGCAGTATGTCCATTCCCCCTATCACTGATTCTGTTTAGCGCGAGCCAAATACCACGTGGCATACTGAATCCTATTTTTAGGACAACACTCCACAGTGCGATTACTGATCCAGAGACTCGAGCCACGACCGCATCTTGCGCCACCATGGCGCGATATGCTGGTGGAGCCTTGGGACTACTCTTGTCCGGACTATCAGCGAAATACACAAGTATCTCGATTACCTGGGTCTGGTCTGGGTTGTCACTCATTATCGGTGCGTGGTGGCTGTGTAATCGGCATCAAAAAGAACATAAGTAATGTGGTCAAAAAAACGCAACCCGTTTCGGATTATTTCCGAAACGGGTTTTCTTTTTAAGACATTATCGTTTGGCAGAAATTGGATTGAATTGACATAACTAACACTTAGATGGTAGCTTTTGGCTAGAACACAGACAATCCAACACGACAGAACATCATGAAGAACATTCTCATAATCGGCTTTGGAGGAACCATCGCCATGACCCCAGATTCAACGAGAGGTGGAGTATTGAGGCCAGCAAAAACAATCGATGAAATATTGACACTCGTGCCGACACTTCGAGGGCACGCCAATATCACACTCAAGCAGATACTCAATATCGACAGTACCAATGTGAACCCGAGTCATTGGGCCATGCTTGCAATCGCTATTGCTGATTCCATCAGTGGTTATGACGCAATCATCGTCACTCACGGAACGGACACTATGGCATATACCGCCACAGCAATCTCCTTTGCTATTGGTTCAAATCCACCAATCCCCATTATCTTCACGGGATCTCAACTACCTCTGGTAGAATTTGGTACTGATGCACGGTTTAATTTGGAAAATGCAGTGAAGACTGCTATCCATGCATCGGAAATGGGTGTGAATGAGGTGATGATTGTCTTCAATGATCGCGTCCTGCGAGCGAGTCGGGCGATCAAATCAAGTGAAGCAAGATTCACCGCATTCGAATCGCCAGCGTTTCCTGATCTTGCTCAAATCACCGCAGTGGGGGTTAGATTCTATCCGCAGACTCGAAAGAAAGAGGCTGACGGGCAAATTGATCTAAAGCCACATTTCCAACGTGGCATTCTGACAGTTGATCTGGTACCGGGGATTGAGCCGAGTATCTTGAGTGCTGTTCTGACATCTGGAACATGCCAAGGACTTCTACTGAAGTCTCTCGGCGCGGGTAATGTCCCCAGCCTTGATGACTTCTCGCTCATCCCCATAATCAAAAAAGCAAAAACACTCGGCATCCCCGTCTTAGTTTCAACCAAATTCGTCGGCGGTAATACCCGAATGGATTTGTATGAGCCCGGAAAAGAGGCTTTGGACGCCGGGGCCATCGGGACATACGATATGACTGATGTTGGCGCCCAAGTCAAACTAATGTGGGCGCTCGGGCAAGGACATCGTTCTTCTGAGGCGTTACGGAAAGTCATTGGAACTAATTATGTTGGAGAGGTGACCCTCTAAGGTCAACATTTCGCATCCCGTCAATGAGCATTAGGCTTATTGTCGGGATTTTCTTTTTCTTAGAAATTACAGTACAGTACAGGAATGGAAAAAGAGCGACTTGATGTAGAGATGGTAAAGAGAGGCCTGGTCAAAAGCCGAGCAGTGGCGGTGCGACTGATTTCTGAAAAACAGGTACTGGTCGCAGGTGCACCCGCAACCAAAACTAACCAACAAGTGACCGCCGATGCCAAAATCGAACTACTTTCAACACCCAAGTTTGTCGGACGCGGCGGCGAGAAGCTCGCCGCCGCTCTCTCTGCTTTCAACGTCAATCCTAAAGACCTCATTGCCCTCGATGTCGGCTCATCTACCGGAGGCTTCACTGATTGTCTCCTGCAAGCTGGAGCACAAAAAGTCTACGCGGTGGATGTGGGCACTGACCAATTTGATCCAACTCTTAAAAAAGATCCTCGGGTGGTTTTGATGGAGCAAACAGATATAAGGAATGTCACCTCACTTCCCGATCCAATCGACCTCGCGGTCATCGACGTCTCTTTTATTTCTCTCACCAAAGTCCTCCCCGCAGCTTCTAAATTAGTGAAAAAGTCTGGCGCCATCATTGCTCTGATAAAACCCCAATTCGAAACCAGTCCTGAATCCAAAAACCGTGCAGGGGTGATTGTCGATGAAAAAATCCGTGAACAGGCCTTGCAATCCGTCCTCACTTTTGTAAAAGAAATTGGTCTGCACACCGTCAATACTATCCCCTCACCCGTCGCAGGCGGAGAAGGTAATTTTGAATATTTAGTGCATTTCAAAAACAAGTCTGACTAAGATAAATTAGTTTCTTTAATTCCCAAAATTTTCTTATTTACCCATTCGCACGAATAGGTAAATAAGAAAAGACTAAATAATATCAACAACCAACTTGGCGAGACTTGGTAATGGTTTATTGAGTGAGTAGAGCATTGAAAGGTTTTCTTGTTCCCTATCCACGATACCGACAGAAAACAGAATAGCTAGGTGTCTCGAGGTCGATTTAAATGATAATTTGATATGCCCCGATATAGCTCCCACAGGGGCTCGTTTTTTCTCCTTGAGATACTTGAGAATTCGCAGACGCCTCGCATTAGCCAAAGCCTTTAGTATTTTCTCGTATTCTTTCATAACAAAATCATATCATTAAAAATCCTATTTACCTATTCGTGCGAATATGTCAATTGAATTACAGCGACTGAGCATCTGTCACCAAAAAATCACCGATACTAATTCGGCGGAGAGCAGAGAGAGTTGCGGGGACGGAGAGACGACGGCCGAGCTCTTCGGCGATCGAACGGATATAGCTTCCGCTTGAGACAGAGAAAATTACCAAGACACGCAACTTCCCGTCTTTCGTAAACATATCTTGAAATTCGAGGCTGTCGATGGTCATCGGACGTACTGGCGTATCCACTACCTCTCCTCTGCGAGCTTTTTTGTAGAGCGCTTCACCACCTTGTTTGATAGCAGAATAGGCGGGCACTTTGAGTTGCAGTGTCCCGACCATACCCTCGAGTACATTTTTCAAAAGTGGTCGATCGATTGCGGTCACTATCTTTTCTTCCACAATTTTTCCCGTGATATCTCCCGTGTCTGTAGCAATGCCAAAACAAATTTCAGCTTCATATGTTTTGGGAAGTTTGAGTAATGTCGTAAGTGCTTTTGTTCCTGATTCTATTCCAATCAGCATCAGTCCTGAAGCCATTGGATCGAGTGTCCCTGCGTGACCCATTTTCCACACGCCCAATTTCTTGCGCAAAATCCGTATCACATCAAACGACGTGATGCCGGAGGGTTTGTCTATCAGTAGTATCTGTTCAGGTAAATCCACCACCACACTCTATCGAAGACATCCAAAAATAGCAAAAACCGGCGAAGGCTCCGCCTTCGCTGGTTTTGTCTTTATACTTAATACCTCCCCTCCTACCCCTCCCTCATATACACCAACTGCACGCGGGAAAGGGTCTTCACGAGGTCAGCAAAAAGCCATACGGTCACCGCGGTGCTTAAAATCGACAGCGCTTGCACTGAAGTAGCGGTGTGTGTAAAAGCATAGAGGAAAAAATTGGCCACCGCCTGCACATCGGAGAGCGATGGCATATTAGCAAAAACATGGCTGACGGATACGAGCGATGTCACTGTCGCAACTAGCGCGCACAAAATCAGCGCCTTGAGCGACGGACTATGAAGCGCTCGACGAACCCAGTAGATCGTCTTTACGCGAAGCAGTATCTGACCTGTAAGTTGTGAATTATTCATATTCGTTATAGATAACTACATATTCCTCATTAATTAAACAACCGTCATTGAGTCGCGAACCTTGCCAAACTCCACTCGCGCACGCGAAAGTCGTGTTCGCACCGCTTCGACCGTAGTCTTTTCAAGCGCCGCGATATCGTCGGCAGTCTTGCCGTGAAATGCGAGAGTTAGTGTGCGACCGAGTGTGACCGGAATTTTCGACACAATCGACATAAAAAAGTCGGCGTCGAATTTTTTATCAAACTCGCTGTCTGGCGCGCCCATTTGTTCAACCACTTCAGGGTCGAGATCGGCGGTCGCTAGCTTCTCACGTTTCTCTTTGCCGAGCGCAGTGAGCGCGGTATTGATCACGATTTTGTACGCCCACGACTTAAAACTCGCTCCCGGCACTTTTTTAAACTTTCCGGCATTGAGATAGATTTTGACAAATGCGTCCTGCACAATGTCTTCAGCAGATTCTTCCGATAAGCGCATCGCGCGAAGCTTGCGTAAAAAAGCCTCTTGATAGCGAGAGACCAAAATCTCAAAGACATTTGGATCGATAATCGATTGCTCGAGTACTGATTCGTCAGAGAGAATTGCTGTGTCTGGTGTCAGGTGCTCCATTATCTTGATCAATGAGGGATGCGCACAGTTAATCTGCGCGCATCCCGGAATATATGTTGTTAATGTCGACCTCGTCCTTCATATAACATAGCTCTTTGAGCCGTATAACCTATACACTATAGTATATAATAGACCGGACTATCTGTACAGTTTCTTCCACCATCACTTACTAGCAAACCTTGACATCTTGAGATATATTTGCTAGATTCCTCTTGGAACAACTGAAAAACTGCACATTACAGAGAAAGAATACTTATGGTACGGACACTTAAATCGCTGACCCATGCTGGTGAAGAAATCAAGGGACTCCCAGTGGGGACGATTATCCTTCTCCAAGATGATCACGATCTCACATGGAGATACTTCTTTGCTCACGGCGATTCATTTGTACGTGGAGATGGAACGCCCGTCTGGACAACCCTCAAGCATCCTGATACCAGTGTCCACTCTCAAGGAAGCGCCTACCGTCTTATCCCCCACATCGACGGCCCGATCATTGAAGACTCCGAGGGCCACCTCACCCAAAACGGCAAGCCGTTTTGCCATCAATCGGGCATTCCGACCTTTCAGTCAATCCCCAGTATCAGTCGGGGTGGAGATGGATTGACGGTGAATTTCCCCAACGGAAGCCCGTGTGTCAATCTCACCCAGCTTGTCCCCGAACTCACTGATTACGACCACATCGAGCAACACCGAAAGGGTCTCCTGATCAGTCGTGGAAATTGCGTGTGGTTGGCGGTAACCAATTGAATTCTTTCAAACGCACAGTGGGGCGC
>JBBTSQ010000028.1:32307-36778 GCA_038078755.1 Patescibacteria group bacterium | reverse complement strand
CCCCCACTACACCTTCCCCGTAGAGAGCTCTGCTCTTTATGGGGTTATTTTTTACAAAATAGTTTAAAGGCTCAACCCATACGTAGCTATTTGGGTTGAGCCTTTAAAAAACCTACGAGCCGTTCGTTTTGTAACGTGGCTCTGTAGAGCTCTTTTTTAAAAGCTCAACCTAAAACCAACTTCCCCGACGTAATCCGTCGGGGTGAGCCGTTCTCTCAAAAAGCCCCGAAAAGTGGCCTGCCCCGAGGGACTCGAGGGGGAGCACTTTTCGGGGCTTTTTTCTTCATTCTGATTGTCTATTGTTAGTTGTTAATTGTTCGTTTTGTATCAACTTCCCTATTCCTCACCTCCGAAACAATCACCCCATCACGCAGAGTCACTACTCGATGCGCATGCTTGGCGTATTCTTCTTCGTGGGTCACCATCACAATCGTCTGTCCTTTACGATTGAGCTCGATAAACATATCAATCACTTTGGCCGAGCTTTCACTATCGAGATTGGCAGTCGGCTCATCTGCAAAAATAATTTTAGGCGTCCCCGCAATCGCCCGCGCCACCGACACCCGCTGTTGCTCACCGCCAGAAAGTTGCGCTGGCAAGTTGTGCGCCTTGGCGCCAATACCGACCACATCAAGGGCTGCGACCGCCCCCGAAAGTGCTTTTGATCTGCTATGCCCCTTCATCATCAAGGGCAACATAATATTTTCAGATGCCGTCAGCTCGGGTACCAGCGCGTAGTCTTGAAATACATATCCAAGTTCCATCAGACGGAACCGTGTTCGCACATCACTTTCAAGCTCACTCGTATCTTTGCCCTCGATGATCACCGTACCCGATGTCGGATGATCCAATAATCCCATTTGATAGAGCAAGGTACTTTTGCCCGCCCCAGACCGTCCCATCACGATTAAAAATTCTCCCTGCGCGACCGCCACACTCACATCCGAAAGGACGGTTTGCAAACGCAATCCGTTGTGGAAACTTTTGGTAATATGCTTAGCTTCAATAATTGATTTACTCATAATAGAAAATGGTTACCGTCCTAAAATAGCATCCAAGGTATTTTGCTTCACAATGATCTTGGCGGGAATATACCCAGCGATAACCGTGGCAATAAACAGCACGAAAGCTCGAATCAACGTCCCTGACCAAGTCGCTACCAAGATACCGTCACTAAAGGGAAAATTAATCGGATGCGCGTCAACAAATGGCACCAGTACCAGATAGAGTACCGCGATACCAATGATCGTTCCCGCAAGCGCGTAAAAGAGCGACTGGAACATATAGGCAATCTCGATGGTACGAGAGCTGATACCGATCCCTTTCAAAATGCCGATAAATTTTCGACGAGTGATGGCATTGACGAAAATCACAATAAAAATAGTGATCGAAGCTACTGCGAGGCCGACTGAACCGATCAAGTTGCCGAGGAGCGCAAAAGCGTCTTGAATATCGCGCAAGAATTTTGGCAAAGACTGTTCCCATGTTTGAATGGTCGCCACCGAATCAAAACCTTCGGCAATCAATTCATCTCGAATCTTCTCCGGAGAGGCCCCCGCTACCAATCGAATGACAATTTCATCAACATTCAAATCGTTTCGGCCAATCAATTTTCGCACAATCCGTTCATTCATAAAAATCCGCGTATCGAGTTCCCCCACCTTGCTTTTCACTATCCCTTTGATGGTGACCTCGCGAGTGTTGCCCGCGACAGTCAAACGCACGCGCGAACCAAGCTCTGCATTTTTCAGATTACGAAATGCCGGAGAATCAATCGGACTGTATTTAAAGAGTAGATTTGATCCGAGTAGAATCTGATCTTCGTCCGACGGATCGAGATACTCACCCTCAACCACTTTTGTTGAAAGTCCAGTCACCCGATCTTCTGCGAGAGGATCAATACCCGACAGCAAGCCGGACGCATTATCCAAAATGTCACCTGCGCGTGTCCGTTCTTTGTAGCCACTTTCTACCTTGCCACCCTCGATATATCTGCCCGAGACCGCCGTCACTTCAGGAAGACTCTTTGCGAAATCAATAATTTCTTGACTACGTTCAATATACGTCTTTTCGAGACGATTTGAAATAATCACATCACCCGCATGATGCTTCCGATACGCCAGCGCTGATGATTCAATCAACCCAACCAAGATGCCCGATACCACCACCAAGTTCAAGAAAGTGAGCATCATCACAAACACAATCAGTAGATTGGTCCACATACTGGCGCGCCGAATTTGCCGGACTGCCAAGAACCACCCCGTCTGTACATAGCGAAGAAACATATTATTTTTTCGGAGAAAGCACAACCGTCTCGCCCAGTGACAACCCGCCAAGCACTTCAACCGTGCCTTGCGCCCCTCGAATACCCAAAGATACTTCACGAATCGTCGTCTTGCTATCAGCGACCACTGTCACTAGTTTTTTACCCATATCTGTCGTAACTGCTCGAATCGGAATTGAAAGTACCTGTTCTTTGCGAACCGTCGTCGCATCGATATTGGCAGTCATCCCTGATCGAATACGCCCATCTGGCTTTTGAAATCGCAACTTAATTTTGTAGGTTGAAATACCATCGGTAATCGTTTCAGCTGGATCAATCGAAAAGATAGTGGCATCAAATACGGTGTTTGACCCATACGCATCGAGAGTCACAAGAGCAGTATTTCCTACCGCCACTTGAGCAATATCAACTTCGGGCACGAATGCCTCGATGATTAACTCACTTCCCGATACGGCAACCACCACCGCACCGGGAGTAGCAATTTGTCCAATTCTGCCATTCTGGATCGTGACAATACCTGAAAACGGCGCTCGAATAACGGTCTTCTCAAGTTGATTTTGATAGTTAATCACATTAGCTTCGGCAGACTTTACCTTGGCCTGCTGTGCCAATACATCTTCTGTGGTAGCACCTGCTCGATCAAGAATTAAATTCTTTTCGGCAAGAAGAAGAGATGATTCGGCTGAACGCAGTTTTTCTTTGGCAGTTGCAAGAGTGGTGATGGCGGTATTGATGTTGCTTCGAGCTGTGAGCACATCACTCTTGTAATCAGAAATAGTGGCGGAGGAAAGACTCGACGACGGGGTGAGCGCGTTGACCACCAGCGACACCTTTTCGAGAAATGCCAACACGAGAGAAAGATTTTTCTGACCGATGTCTACCGAGGCAGATAGCGTAGCACCGCTTGATAGCCCCGCAACAGAAACCTGCCACTCAACCAAAATTCCTTCTAGATTTTTTCGATTGGCCTCGATATCAATAGCAAGTTGTGGGTCGGCATTCACATTGAGTCGTGGATTCTGGCTACGCGGATTTAACATAAACTGATCCACTTTATTGCGGACAGCGTCATCGGATTTTGTATAGCCGTCGGTTACCGCATTGATTAATGTCTGCTTTGCATCATCAAGCGACACCGTGGCATTTGCCACCTTCACTTCTGACACCGCAAGCTCTTCTGGACGTGCTCCTTTTTTGAGCGCGGCGAGTTCAGCCTGTTCAGTCTCCAGTTCGGCTTCAGCTTGCAATAATTTTGCATACGCATCTCCGGCATCAAGCGCAACCAATGTTTGTCCGAGAAATACCTGATCTCCGGTATCAACCGGCACTTGCGACACTCGCCCCGTACCTTCAAACCCGAGTCGAGCCTCGTCTGTTGGGATCACCTTGCCGGTCACACTGATCCCTTGGGTGACCGTACCCAATACCACCTGTGCCGTTTCAATATCAGCCGTGCCGTTTGAATCACGAATAAGCGCTCCCACAATAATAAACACCACAACAACCACTCCGGTCAGTATCCGGCGATCTTTGAGCCATACTTGTATCTTTTGCATAGCGGGTAGTATAACAGAAGATAGACGCCAGACAACAGAACACAGACGATAGACAATCCCGACGTCCGAGTCGGGACTCCGACTCGGACGTCGGAGTCTATAATCAGAGGAAAGAGGAAAAGCCTTCCAATAGTCATTTCTGAATGAGCAATGAAAAAGACACGCCAGAACAAAGAAAAATCGCCCAGCACCATCGTTTACGAATGGTACTTGGGCGATTTGCGTGGAGAGAAGTCACATCTCCGGCGGGAGATGTCCAAACTCGGCCTTGAAAAATCGCGTAAGCAACAAGAAGAGCTCGCAAAGCTCCTTGAGCTGATCGGTCATCAAGTGACCGGCCGCAGTTGATTGCCGGAGAATAACGTCGTCAAGCCGATGCAAATAAGCAAGCAAGGCTCGCGGGCATTTGATAATTTCCGGATGGTCGGTGGCGAATTGACTCAAGATCGGATTGATCGTCTTACTTACCAAAGAACTATCTGTTTCGGGCATACTACTTCTACCTTTCTGTGTTGATGTTTCTGCTTAAACCGTGATGGAAAAAGCGAGATAGGAGTATAATCTAAAGTGGATATTTTGTCAAATTTTGCCCGTGGTCACTAGAGGGAAACGGTGTGTCGCAGAGGAGCGG
>JBBTSQ010000028.1:26369-32297 GCA_038078755.1 Patescibacteria group bacterium | reverse complement strand
CGGCGCCATTTTCCAAAATGGCTCCGCTCCTCTCCCATCACAACTTCACAACACTTTTCCACACTCTTTTTTTATGTGGTTTGACCTAAAATCTACATGTGGTATACTCGTCAACTGCACTGTTCTTTGGCAAATTGGTTAATTAAGCCTGTTTCTAAAGGACTCAACACAAACCGTCGGAATACTACAAACTGCATGAAAGACTCGGTTGTTTCGTTTGTCCTCCACTGTGCCCTCATCGTTGATCTCTGTGGCCCAACGTCAGCCGGAAAAGGCTACCTTGGGAAACTGTTGATGCTTTGCCACTACTTTGAAAAGTGGGGCAAGAAGCCCCTCAACATCGTCGTTATTGCGTTGGGTGACTTGGTCCGTGAACGGATCAAACACGATGCGGTATTCGCCGAAGAATACTGTCCCCTGTTGGCAAGAGGAGATCTCTTGCCCAATCGGGTGGTGTATCACCTACTCGAAGAAGCACTGGAGAAACTTGCTTCACACACAAATCCCAGAGAAATCGTCCTAGTGATTGACGGTCTCGGTCGGAACGGCAAGCAAATCCGTTGGGGGAAAGAACACCACGTGTTTGGACCCACAACCATGTCCATTGTGCTCAATGCCTCACGGGCTACTTGTCTCGAGCGCTTCCTGCATCGAAACACAAATCAAGCGCCGAGAATGGACAGCGAAATTACCGTATTCAACCGTCGATACCGGGAATATGACGACGGTCTCATTGGCTTGATCAACGGCCGGAGAGAAGTCGGCTGTCGAGTCTTTCAAGTCAACGCCAACGGCCCACTTGAGGCTATCCCAAATCGGATCTACCCCGATGTAGTCTCATTCATCACATCGGTTAATCTGACGGCCGCAGAGAAACAGGTGACTCATCCGATTCACTCGTCTCCGCTCAATGTCGTGCAACCTCCGGCAATCCATCATGGAGCGATTCCTGTGCTACCACAGCCCGAGTCTCGCCAGATTGTTCTGGTATAACCAATTGCATTTCATAGCACCCCCCGTTTTACGGCGGGTGTTTTCTTTTGGTATAAAGTACGAAAAAGCCCTGTTTGGTTTTTCCTAAAACCAAACAGGGCTACGTCTTATTTCTCCGGCAGTCGCGGAGGAAAGCTCACAATCACCGGCACACCTTTTCGTTCAGAGGTGAACAGAAAGGCACCGTGAGTAGTGGCCCGCAAAAGCTGAATATGCATCTCACTGATTTCAGCATTAAACCGGGCTCTCACCAATCTTTGAGCCATAGACACAGACAGACTTGGGGCCGATACAAAGACCAGTCTCCCCTGATTCGTATACAATTCCGGCTCAACCCGATACAAACCTTTCAACAACGAGTCGGCATCAGTAGCGCACTCGTCGGAAAATCCGACCGATTTGACACCGTCATCAGGCAAAGACTCGGCATACCGCCCACAAAGGGTGGTATCATGATAGGCAACATAAACATCCTTTTGACGAAGAATGTCTTCTCCAAACATCCTCCGCAAAGACTCGATAACCTGAGTATCATGCTTTCCAAAGACAGCAAAGGCATCCGGCACCACCACACATAGGAGTGTTTTCATAGTTTCTTACTGAATTGAGACAACGAACCTTTCCATTACACATAATAACTACTAATTAATACTTGTCAATACTAACTATCGCTTAAAATCTCTCTCCACATGGCCGATTGACAGCATTTATATAATTTGCTTTAATAGACGCTCAATCGAGCCTACGGGCTCTTTTCGTTTCCCAACTAATATGGATATCCGAAACATCGCCATTATCGCACCCGTCATCGCGACCGAGTCGCTCTTCAAGAACCCTCGGTTCTCGACGGACTTCGTCCTGCTTTCCTCCACGGGAAAACAAGTGTTTTCCCGACCCCTTTCCTCAACATGGGCGATGTCGTCGGTCAAGTAATCAATCATAATTAATTTAATTATTCCTATGGATATCCGCAACATCGCCATCATCGCCCACGTTGACCACGGCAAGACCACTCTGACCGATGCTTTGATGAAGCAGACTGGTATGGTCACGACCGACGGTGTCAGTATGGACTCAAACGCGCTTGAACTCGAGCGCGGTATTACCATTTACGCCAAAAATACTTCAGTCAATTATAAAGGCACCAAGATCAATATCGTCGACACTCCCGGACATGCCGACTTCGGTTCTGAAGTAGAACGCGTGCTTCGCTCGATCGACACCGTGCTCCTTCTCGTCGACGCGCAAGAAGGACCGATGCCTCAAACTCGTTTTGTACTCAAAAAGTCGCTTGAACTCGGATTGAAGCCAATCGTCATCATCAACAAAATCGACAAGCCTGCCGCGCGACCAGATGAAGTGCACGAAGAAATCCTCGAGCTCTTTATCGAGCTCGGTGCCAACGACGCTCAACTCGACTTCCCGCTCGTCTACGCGATCGGTCGCCAAGGCATTGCCAAAAAGAAATTGACTGACGAATCAACAGACCTCTCACCTCTCCTCGATACTATTTTGGAAAAAGTACCAGTCGCAAACAAAGACGGCCTCGACAAACCGCTTCGCATGCAACCATTCAACCTCGCCTATGACAACTTCTTGGGCCGTCTTGCGGTGGGTCGCATTTATGAGGGCAAGATTTCCGATGGTGACACGGTTATTGTTAAAAAAACTTCAGGGGAAATTTTGAAAGGTAAAATCACCAAGCTTTTTACCTTTGAGGGCACCAAACGCACCGAGATCGATACTGCCACCGCCGGAGATATTGTGATGGTAGCTGGCCTCCCCACTATCTATATCGGCGACACTGTTTGTGCCACCGAAGACCAGCCGCTGTTGCCTGCTATCGCGATCGACGAACCAACCATCTCGCTCAACTTCTTGGTCAATGATTCTACCTTTGCGGGACGCGAGGGTAAGTTTGTCACCACACGCCAAATCAAGGATCGCCTCGAAAAAGAACTCGAAGTGAATGTTGGTCTCAAAGTAGATTTTCAGAATGATTACTACCGCGTGTACGGCCGTGGCGAGCTCCATATCTCTATCTTGCTTGAAACCATGCGTCGCGAAGGCTTTGAACTCCAAGTGTCTCAACCGCAAGTGATCATCAAAGAAATTGAAGGAGTAAAGTCCGAGCCGTTTGAAGAAGTGATTGTCGATGTTAAGACGGAATTGTCTGGAGGAGTAATTGAGAAACTGACTCGACGAAAAGGTATGCTCACCAACATGAAAGATACTGATGGTGCCTGCCGACTGACGTTTGATATCCCGACTCGAGGCTTGCTCGGCTACCGTGGCGAATTTGTAATTGATACCAAAGGCAATGGTATTCTTTCAGCGCGATTTGTCGGCTTTAGGCCGTATGCAGGAGCTATCAACAAGCACACCTTTGGTTCGATGATTTCGATGGAGACTGGCAAGTCAGTGGCCTTTGCGCTATGGAACTTGCAAGAGCGCGGAGTACTCTACATCGGCCCCGGCACTGATGTGTATGCAGGAATGATTGTGGGCAACGTGACCAAAGGCGACGACCTCGACGTCAATCCAATGAAAGCTAAGGTGATGAGCAACTATCGTTCATCTGGAAAAGATGAAGCGATTGATCTCGTACCCGCATTCCTCCTCACTATCGAACGTGGCCTTGAAATTATGCAAGAAGATGAATACCTTGAAATCACCCCAAAAAATGTCCGTCTCCGCAAGCAAGCGTTGACCCGAAATGACCGGGCGAAGTTGGCGAGAAAGGATGAGTAGCTGATAACCAACAACTCACGACAAACAACTAACAATCAGAGGGAATACAAAAAAACCCCCGCGCGATTCCTATCGCGCGGGGGTTTTTCTTTCTCAGTGCATCCTTATCACTTCAACTGCACAACAACAAGCTGGCTGACATCTTCACAACCCAAAATTTTTGGACATCTAAAATATGTTTAGTAATTGATTGATTCTCCATTGTATTACACCACTTCAATTCCAATAAAGGAAAAAACCTGCTCCGATTATAATCTGTATGGCGACTGTAAACAAAAGTCTTTTAAGACCTATAAAAGATATAAACGAAAAATATTCAAGAATGCTTACCCCCATTGAGTCAACTTGGCTCATCATGCTTATGTCGTTTAGATTTCTGGAGGGGTCAAATAAATAAGTAGCAAGGGATAGAAAATACAGAAGTATTCCGAACGTTAAAGCATTAATGAGCGTTCTATTCACAGGATCATCAAATAAAAGGGTGACTACCGACGAACACATTATTGCGGTCAGCAACAGAATGAAAAGAGAAATTTTTTTCGACTTATAGTACATAGCGTAAACTTTTAATTATTGATTGACTATACCACACCCTACTGGTAAATGAAATAAGTCCCCCAAAAGAAAATCGAAAGAAATTATTGCGTACTCCAACACAAAACCGCCTTTCAGCGGTTTTGGTATCAATTCGGGTGTAACCCGTTTCAATTAGAAGCTTCGGCGATCGCCACCCATTCGAGGAGCGAAACCACCGGCGCGTCGAGGAGGGCGTTCTGCCAATGGACGAGCTTCGTTGACCATAATTTTACGGCCGTCAAAGTCCTGACCATTGAACATTTCAATCGCCTTTTCTGCATCAGCATCTTCCATTTCGACGAAACCGAAACCGCGTGAACGGCCGGTCATCTTATCGATGATGACTGAAGCAGAAACTACTGCACCTGCCTTTGAAAAACCCGCTTTGAGCGAATCATCAGTGGTAGAATACGGTAGACCCCCAACATACAATTTCTTTGCCATGTAGAGAATTTTTTATAAATAACTATCGTTAGACCGACCTTCTCTACTGGCTTTTTGACCCGACGAGAAAATATCCACGACCCCTATAGTATACACCTTCTGTAAAAAAATGCAAGTCCTGAAGTGGATTACGGTACCGTCCATCATAAATATGGCTCTACAGAGGCTTAAAATACACAAAACGAGACGTGTGTTGATAACCACGAAATTAATCGTGGTATACTAGCCCTATCTATGGTCACACACGAGGAAGATGAACGAAGTTATTTGAAAAAAGTCTCTGATTTTTATTTTGGCCCCGTCATCCGCTCATTTTTCAGCGCGATGTATTTGTTTTTCTTTATCTACGTCACTATTTTTTACGCCAACAATATCGTCTTGGCTATTCAATTTATTTTCTACACCATCGTGACTTCCGCTCCTCTGTTATCACTTAGCTATCTTTTCTGGGGCGCATTGTTTGTGGTGTTTCTGTTGATTCCAGTCGCCTTGAGTCTCTATGCTATTTTCTTACCATACGAAATCGCCAGCCGAGGACATTGGACCAATACTCGAAAAAGTCTCTTGATCGCGTTGGTTTTTTTGAGCACTATTGATTGCATTATTTTAACTGATTACTCTATCCGCTACGTTGCTTCGCAATCGCCTATTGTGCCTTTCGCTCAAGCACACAAGATCAGTACGGTGCGGTGAACGGTCCCACTTTAGTTCGAGTAATCGAAAACGCGAGTGCAGATACTCCAAGCTTTTTGCCTAAGCTATGGGCAAAACTTCGCATATAGGTGCCACTCGAAACTTTCGCGCGGATAGTTGCCAGTGTGTATGTTTCCTTATTGGCACTTTCGAGCGTATTCTTCCATGACTCGACAATTTCTTTTTGGCGAAAATCGCCTGCAACAGTCACGATTTTCGCCAAGGCTTCTGCGAGCAGTGCGTCGCGAGACATTTCTCGAGTTGAGACTAACTCGATTTCAAAAATTTCAATTTCTTTTGTGGGAATTTCAACATCGGCAAGCGTGCCGAGGCGGGCGTGGGCAAAAAGTGGCTTGCCTGCGACCGGTTTTGACGAATACGGCGGGTAGAGTTGGAGGTGTTTTCCGAGGAAAGTTTTGATAGAACTTTCAATACCGGCAGGCGACAAAAATTGCTCCGCAATTTTTGTCG